>NZ_JBUDSQ010000017.1:0-55596 GCF_054921335.1 Desulfoplanes sp.
GTCAGGGTGGCGGTGATCTGCATGTTGTCGTTGCTTGGAGAGGTGACCTCAAATCCACTTAATGATGCGGAAACATCTTCATTGGTGGTCAGGTTGCCGGGAGAGGTTACAGATGGTGCAGCAAGCAGCCCCTCATACCCCGACTGAGCCAGGGCATCATCCACATCCGACCCATCTATCTGCCCCACTTCCTGCTCCAGGTCCCAGTCTCCCCCAAGACTTTCGGAACCTGTGGGATCATCCGAAGCGGCCACATCCGCACCCGTCAGACGGGCAATTTCAGCGATCATGTTCTGTCCGGCCTCATCGGCGGCAATGTCGCAGCCATAGATCAGAATATCGGCTTCCAGGCCAAGATTGGCCTGCCAGTCCGAAAGAGTCTGCTGGTAGTCTGCGAGATTGTCCGGGGTGAGGGTGGTGCCGGCGAGATTCAGAGTGTGGGCATCGCCGTGGGAAAGGATGTGAATAGCGCTTGTTTCCCCGTTCTGGGCGAGGAATTCGCTGACCTGGGTGAGTCCGTCCCGGGTGGGATCGAGGACGATGACGCGGGCATCCGAGGAAATATTTGCTACCAGTGATTGGTAGTCTTTGACGGAGGGGTCTACAAAAACAAGTTCGTCTGCCTGTTCCACGGCGGGGGGGGCCAGGTCGGTCAAAACTAAGTGATCGTTTTCCTGAGCAAGGTGATGAATATTGTCCGATGTATTCGCATGATCATCGGCAAGGGAATCGACCTGGTCATGATCCTGATCCGCCTGATCGAGCCCTTCGATACCGACGGCCAGACCGGCCGCATCGTAGAGAAATCTCGGTTCCAATGGCATCAAGAGCTTGGACGCAACTAAAGGAGTTGTTTCAGTATGCTGATTTTCCTTGTCCTTTTTGGAGGCAAACAAACTGAAGAATGACATCAAGGCTCCTTGACCAAGGTCACGATCATTTTTTCGGGGGGATAGTATCTTACAGAGATCTTTTTACAGTAGTAAAAATAGTTACACACGATTGCCACCCAGTCAACGATGCAGGTCATACGGAAAAAATTTGAACCAAGGGATAACAGGCCAAAACATATGGTGTTAATTTGAAATATTTGATTAAAATCAGGTTGTTAAAAAATATGGTTTTGCGCTTGAGCCTAGATTTTCGACTTTTTTGCAGGAGCATCCTGTAAATTGAAGACGGTCCGAAAGTACTCATTGGTCGAATCTTACACAGCGCAATGGACAGAGGGACCGTTTTTGCAAAATGGATCCATGCCGCCTCTTTTATTATCGGGGTCGGACCCCGAGATAACGGTTGCCATTATCTTGATGGCGGAATTTTTGGGGTCAGAGTCAGCTTAAAAAATAGAATTGCCCGGGTATCCCCGGGCAAGACCATGATCAGGCTACGATTGTCTGTCCCTCCAGCAAGGTGGCAGTGAAGCTACCTGCCGCGCTGCCGTGAGTGGCTCTAGGTTCTATTTTTTCCGGCGAGATAGCGCCCAACGAGTGATGCCATAAAGAAAACCAGATAGAATTGTCCGACCAGCCCTTCCAGGATGGAGAGTGTCTGGGCCATGTGCGACATGGGGAAAACGTCCCCGAATCCGATGGTCATGAGGGTTATGAAGCTGTAGTAATAAAGCAGGGTTCCGGATTGGACCAGGTCCGGATGCGCACCATGCGGACCAAAGGCAAAGGACCCCGGGGCGGCCTGTTCCAGCATGGAAAACAGGGTGGCCCAGAACACCCCGATCAGGATGTACACGCACAGCCCACCCATGACGTTATCGATATTTATCCGCGGATCCCGGCCGACATCCAAGACGATCAGGACGGTCACAAATCCCAGATAAGCCAGATAAAAAAGACTGGTTGCCAATAACACAAAGGTGTTGTCCGTAAAAAAGCAAACCACCACACCGACAAGACTCAAACCGCCCAGGACCAGGGCTATCCGGAAATACCGGTTATTCCTGACCGAGTATGCCGCTGCCGCCAAAAGCAGAAGAAACAGCAGATCGGAAAGAACCCCGGAGGACAGCTTTCCCTCGAACAGGGGCAGGCTCAAAAGCTGGAGCAGAAAAATAGCCAGCAAGAGCCCGAACCTGTCCGCAGAAAAGAAAACGCGGGAAAAGAGGGCTCCCATATCAGCCCGCCCTATGCGCAGGCTTGACCCGATAGAACAGGGTATACAGGACAGGAATAAAAATCAGGGTGATCAGGGTGCCCACCAGCAGTCCGCCCATGATGGTCACCGCCATGCTCCCGAACATGGGATTGGACAGAAGGGGAATCATCCCGAACGACGTGCAGCAGGCCGTGATCAGCACCGGTCGCACTCGGGTGAGGGATGCCTGGACCACGGCCTCGAATTTTTCCCTACCCTCCTTGTCCCGGGTGCGGTCGTTCATCTCCATGATCAGTATCACCGCATTTCGGATGATCATGCCGATAAGCGCGTAGATCCCGAACAGGGGCATAAAGCCCATGTCCCTCCCGGCCAGGAGCATCCCGGCAACCACGCCCACAATGCTCAACGGCAGACTGAGGATGACGATAAGCGGAGAACGCACTCCGTTGAAGAGCAGGATCACGGCCATGAGCATCAGGGTCATGGCCATGGGGAACTGGGCGTTTAGGCTATCGTTCGATTCCTTTGACGTTTCATACAGACCACCCCAGGAAATAGTGTAGCCAAAGGGAAAATCAACTTCTTTTTCTATCGTTTCGGCTATCTGATTACGCAAGGCCGCGCAGTTCACTCCCGGCTTGGGATTGGCGCGCACGGTGAGGGTCCGCATGCGGTCATAGTGGTGTATGATCGGATTTTCCATGACCACCTCCCCTTCGTCCATAACCGCCCCCAAGGGCACCCTCTGGGCACTCTCCCAATTGGAAACGGGAACGGCGGATACGTCACGCAGATCATAAGCGTCCTTTTTCGGGGCCCGAAAGACGATGGGCATAAGATGCTTGTCGCCTCTATAGGCCTCCCAGCTACTCCCCTTGGACAGCCAGCGCATAGTCTTGGCCACACTCTCCCGGCTGACCCCGCGCAGTCCTCCGGCCGCCTGCATGAACCCGGGCCTCCACACGGGGACCTGGTTCCTCCAGTCCAGCTGCAGCTCCTCGGTTTTTCCCGTATCGCGCATAATATTCTTGACCTGATCGGCCAAGCTACGCAGGGCTGCCGGATCATCACCGGAAATCCGTGCCTGGATCAGAA
This sequence comes from Desulfoplanes sp., assembly GCF_054921335.1. Lineage (NCBI taxonomy): Bacteria > Pseudomonadati > Thermodesulfobacteriota > Desulfovibrionia > Desulfovibrionales > Desulfoplanaceae > Desulfoplanes > Desulfoplanes sp. Next base: position 3,211 of record NZ_JBUDSQ010000017.1, read on the forward strand.
AATTAGGCATTCCGCCCGGGATAAATTCCGAGGCCCGGGCATCTGACTGGGGAAAAGCCGAGGCGATATAATCCTGGGTGCGTGCTATCATTTTGGGTACACCCACCCCCGGCTTTACTTTGACGATCATATTTCCATAAGCAATATTCGGCAGTTCCGGGCTGAAACCGAGCATGAAACGTGGAGGACCGCTCCCTACTGTCGTGGTCACCGCGGTCACCTCCGGCCAGGACAAGATTTTCTGCTCAATATCCTTTAAGTCACTCGAGGTCTTGTGTATTCGCGTCCCTTCCGGCAGCCAGTAGTCCACTTTGTACTGAGGCCGACCGGATTTATTCATGAGCGCGTACGGGATCAACCCGAATCCGTAGCAGGCAAGGACAAATATACCCACAACAATCCCCAATGTTATCCAGCGGTGTTTAAGGGCCGGACGGAGAAGGGCCAGATAACTACGGTAAAGAAAAGTACTGTACGGTTCTTTTTTCTTTTTCTGTTCCTTGACCTTGAGCAATCGGCCACTCATGACCGGGACCACGGCCATGGCCTGTATCCAGCTTACGCCTAGGGCGATAGCCACCACGTAAGTCAGGGACTGGCAGTATTCGCCGAGGGAACTCTCGGCCAGAGCCATGGGCAGAAAAGAGCACACCGCGATAAATGTGGCGATGAACTGGGGAAAGGCAGTGGACTGGGCCGCTTTGATCCCGGCATCTTCCTTGGACAGTTTGTTCTGTTCCATTTCGACCATGGTGTTGTCCGTGACCACCACGGAATCGTCCACCAGCATACCCAGGGCGATAATAAGGGCGCACAGGGACACGATCTGCAGATCTATCCCGAAAAACTGCATGACAATGAATGTGGCACAGATGTTGAAAATAAGCCCGTTGGTAATGACAATGGCGCTCCGGAAACCAAGAGCTATCAACAGCACGCCCAGGACGATACCCACGGCCTGAAGCAGGGCCACGATAAAGGTATTTATGGAATCCATGACCACATCGGCCTGGAAATTGACGATGGATACATCCAAGCCGGCGGGCATCTTTGCGGTGAGCCTGTCTATCTCCTTTTTGACCGACGTACCGAGCACCACGGTATTACCGTCCTTGACCGTGGAAACACCTATGGCCAATGCGGGGGCGCCATTCATGCGAAAAAGTACCGTTGGCGGATCGACGTACTCCCTCCGGACATCAACGATGTCCCCCAAACGCATAAAATCGCCCCCGGATCCGCCGAGAACGAGATCCTCGATGTCCTCTACGGTTTGTAAATCTCCGGATGGACTGATCCGGATACGACTATCACCGGCGTTCAAATGTCCATAGTCGGTGATACAGTTTTGCGCGCTCAGGGCCTGCTGAACGCTCGCCAAATCGAGATCCAACCCGGCAAGCTTCTCCCGCGAGATTTCCAGGACTATCTGTTCCTCCTGGATGCCGAAAATGGTGACCCCTTGAGCGTCCTCGCACTTCTTGAGCCGCTTTTTCATGTAATTGGCGTAGCCCCGGAGCTCACGCATGGAATATCCCTCCCCGCTCAACGCCAGGAGAATGCCGTAACTCCGGCCGAAATGATCAATGACATCCGGGGTGCCTGCTCCCGGGGGAAGATACGCGCGGGCATCCCGAATGCGCTCCCGCAGATTGGTCCATATCTGGGGCATGGCCGAGGGAGGATTGGAGTCCTTGATGTCCACGTAGATTGTCGAGCGACCGGCTTCGGACTTGGAACGTACGTGTTTGAGCTGCCCCATGGCCTGGATCGCCTTTTCCAGGGGGTCGGTAACCAGCCGTTCGACCTCCTGAGGGGAACCTCCGGGATATTCGGTGAGTACCAGGGCGGTCTGGATGGTGAACGTCGGGTTCTTGAGTTTCCCCAGCTCGAAATAGGAGCTAACCCCCCCAAGGATAATGATCAGGGTAAAAATAAGGACCGTATTTTTGTTGTTCATGGCCCATTTGGTAATGTTCATGCCGGTTTCCCCCAAAGGATGGTAGTTAACCTGGTTTGGCCCTCAAGCGCGGACTCGGAACCTGCAGCGCCCCATTGTCAACGGGATCCGGACATGGGCTTGACGATGGTTATCTTCCGTCCCGGCGACAAATGCGTCTGCCCGGCGGTTATAACCCGGTCTCCGGGGGAAAGACCGGATGTGACAACCATCATTCCCTGGTGCAGCCCGCCTAAGGTAACGGGATGCGGATGCGCCCGGCCCGATTTTGGATCGGCGATCCATACCTTGGGCGAGCCATTGTGGTCACTGGTTATGGCACTGACCGGGACAAGGATATGGTTTTTTGATGCATCAGTAACCGCCGTTATGCGCAGGATGCCTTCGGTTCCGGGCATTAGTGAGTGCTGCGTGGCGGAACCGAGTTCAACGGTCAGGGGAAAGGTATGCAGGGGGGGCAATGCGCTCGGACCGATACCATGCGGCTTGGCCTCGAGTTGTAGACCGTTCAGGGCGGGAAAAATGCATTTGAATGAGTGGAACTCCTTCCGCCTGGACAGCAGGGAGGTCGGCAGCTGAACCCGGAAAAGAAGATCGGATGGATCCACCATGAGGGCAATGGTCTGACCGGCCTCCACGGTCTGGAAGGCATGGACCTTCTTGCTGGCCACGACCCCGTCAAACGGGGCCGTGAGCCTAGTGTATCCAAGCTCCCGACCAACCTCGGCCAACCGCTTCTGGGCTATGCAAAAATTTTCCTCGGCAGCCTTTGCCGACGTTTCGGCGTGTTGCAGTTTTTGCTTTGAGATATCGCGCACAGAACGCAGTTTGGTAAGCCTTTGGCATTCGGCGCGTGCGTCCTGCATGCGGGCCTTGGCCTGCCTTGTAGCCGCCCGGGCCTGTTCTCTCGCGTTGACAAAATGGTCATTGTCCAACCGTGCGATCAGCTGGCCCTTTTCCAAAACCTGTCCAACCCGGATCGGAAGCTCCTCGATCATTCCGGAAACCCGGAAGGAGAGTGTACTCTCATTGTTGGTCAGTACCACGCCGGGATAATCCATCCGGTACCTTCCATCGCCCTTTTTGACCCGTACCGCCTTGACCGGCAGAACCTTTTGCGTGGAATTCGTTGGTGGGCTCTGCGTGGTCTTTTTGCCGAGCAACGTATCGCTGGGGCCGCAAACAAGCATAAAGGCCGCGAGTATTCCGATTCCCGTTTGCCACAATCTGGTCATTACCTGCTCCTTGCCGGGTTATGGTGTACTGTTCATGACGACCTGGCGCATACGAGTTTGTCCTACCATCATCATTGGCCGAATCTTTCCCTATGCAGCATAGGTGCGCGCCAGATCCAATACCGTCAGTTGTCAATCCATCGGCCGCCAGTCCCCCCTTGTTGCCCCCAATTTTTCAAAGGCCCCGCAGCTGTGGGCCAGACGCGCGGCAGCCGTGTACATGGCCATTCTGGCGGCGACCCGCTCGCTCCGGGCGTTTGCAAGCTGTTCCAAGGCCCTGGTGATCTCCACCATCGTCCCCTCGCCGTCCTTGAAAAATTCGACCGCAACCTTGTAGCTGTCTTTTGCATCCCGAACATACTGATTGCCGGCTCCAAGCTTATCCAGGGCGGACCTGTACTCATTCAACGAGTCCTGCACTTCCTGCCGCAACGCCAGCTGTCTCTTGGCAAATGTTTCACGGACGGCGTTGACATCGGCTCTGGCCCCGCGTTCCGCGTAGCTGTCAGAAAAACCCGTAAAAAGATCGTATGTCATCTTCACCCCGACCGAGGCCTGATACTCATCTTCCTCCATGCCTGCCTGATGTCGCTGCGTCGACATGACCTTTTGGGCCGTTCCGCTGCCCACGAAACTCAATTCCGGCCAGAAACGGGATTCAGCCGCTTTCACATTGTGTTCTCCCGAGGCGATGCGCGCCCCTAGAGATTGCAGACCGGGATTTTTGTCCTCGACCATATTGAGCAGTTCCTCGGCCCCCTTGCTCACAAGTTCCCTGTCCAGTCTGGCAGGTGGCTCGACATCGCGTTGCGGAGAAACCGGGATGTTGCATACCAGGGCCAGATTTCTCCAGTTCCTGCGCACATCACTTCTGATCGAAGCCAGCTGATAGGTAATCTGGGAAACATGCGCCCTGGCTTGAAGCTGGGCTGATTTTGAGCTCAACCCCGCCTTGAAAAAATCCCTGGCCCTGTCACGATTGTATTTGGCAACCCTCAGATCCTCTTGCTTTGCGGCGAGCATCTGCAGCGATCCGGTGTAAGCATAATATTGGCACTGGACCGCAAAAACCAGATCCAAAACGGCCTGGTTGTACGCAAAATTCGCCGCATCCAGGTCCTTTTTTGCAGCCTTGGCGCTATTCTTCCTTCCGCCATTATCCAGAAGCAGATACGTAATCCCCAGGCTTGCCCCTGTTTTCTGGTTCTCTTCCCACAATTCATATTCGTGGTATGTACCTTCATCATTATATTGGTAAAAGACGTCGGAAGATACGTGGGGATAATAGGCCGATAACGCCTGGCCGACCGAGGCTGCGGCCCCTTTCACCCGTGCCCACGAAAGGCGGAGGGCGGGATGCGATCCAAGCGCCGAATCAATAAGTGTTTCCAGGCTGGGTCTTGGATCCAAAGATATCTTTTTTTTCCCTGGTCTTTCTTGCAAATATTCAGGCTGGACGATATGTTCTTCAAAAGTCGGCGCATACGTTTCCAACGACGAGGCCGGGGCAACATTTGGCAATTGGAGAAAAAAAAGTATTAGAATAAAAAACCAAATAAATACAAATTTTTGGTTATATGACATTTCTTTGAATATTCTCCCCCCCAAATCACACCCCATATGACACCTCTTAGCGATTAAATATTTTTTCCGGCAACTGATATTACAGTAAAAAATCAGACATAAATATTATAAATTTGAGTTTATGCATACTGAAACACGGTTGTGTTCCCATAAATATAGTGGTTTTATTCCTCATAACGTAAAACAAAAATAATTGTCAAATATGTTTTCGCATTACAATCAAGGTCTACGGGGCCCAAAAAAGTCAGCAACCATCTTCCCCCGGGGCGACGAACAACGTGTTCCTCCACAGCATAGAGAGGACTCAATCAGGCCATTCCCGAGGAATCGCCCCCTGTATCCAAGACCGGGATTTCTGAAAGAGTATGACATCGCTAGATAAGTTTGTCAGGATTACGTCAACGGTTCAATCAATACCTTGGTTCCATGTCGTGCCCCTTCAGGGCACAGGTTCTTATCATACTTGAGCCCCGATTTTCGACTTTTTGCGGGAGCATCCAAGCGACCAGTATCAGGAGTTCACATGAAAAAAATCCGTGGCAACGGGCTGAAATGGGTCAAAACCTTCCATATGTTCTTTGCATGTCTATGGGGAGGAGGAGCCATGGGGCTTGTCATCCTTCAACTGGCAATCCGCCCGTTGACAGGCGATGCCCTGCACATGAGGGATCTATGCATAAAAGTCATCGATGACTACATCATTGTTTCTGGAGCATTTGGATGCATGGCTACAGGAATAATTTTTGCTTTATTCACAAGCTGGGGGTTTTTCAAACACAAGTGGGTTATCGTCAAATGGATAGTTAACATAGGATTTATTATAGCAGGTTACGTATATTTTATTCCATGGATCAATCATGCAGAAAAGATTTCTAACAACATGCGTTTAACAGCTCTTCAAGACGCAGAATATCTACATACAAAAACATTGAATCTCGAAATGGCTGTGTTTCAGATAATAATTATATTTGTAATGATCTTTATTTCTGTATTCAAACCATGGATAAAAAATCATAAAACGTCTTCTACATCCAATAAAATAAAAACAAAATCCATGACATAAAAAATATAGCTATCTCTCTTCGCCGAGGATCCGCACACCACGTTCTTGTCCTTGGAAAATATCGTACGCTTGGATATCTCTGCAAGGGGCACCCCTACAATTTTATTACCCTGAAATTACAGCAAAAAAGCAGTTTGGAAACCCCGCGTTCCAAACTGCTTTTGCTGTAACTCCCTTAACCTTCTAAAATCTCTAGCATTTCTAAAATTTCTAACATTCGCGGTTCTGATTCCTAGAAAATACACCGGAATAGTTACCTTTTTTTCACACCCCCCAATATACAGATGCTCCAGCAAAAAGTCGAAAACCGGGGCGCAAGCTCAAAACTATATTTTGTAACAATCTGATTTTACCTAAAACCTTCAGCTTAAATCTTAACCCTGCCTGCAAAAAAACCTCTTTCTTGCAGGCACATCTATACAGTCCCGGTCACAACAATCCCGCATATTCTACTGTACCATCCCCCCCTCGAGGTCCATACCCCGGGGATGGGGGGCGGTTCCCTCCTGGAGATTCCAATCGGCTTGACCGGCCACGTCATCTATCAGTCTCAACATCCCATGCATGAGTTCGGTTCGGAGCTGGAGTTCGATCTTCGCTCCTGTTGCGCATGAAAGAACGAGCAACACTCCGTCCCGGACCTCCTTGGCCTGGAGCTTGACTAAAAGAACAGGTGTGTCGCCAAGGGGAAAGCTGGCATCAAGGGTGTGATTAAACCCCTTGGAAAAATCATTTTTTTGCGTATATGCCTCGTGTTCCATGTCAACGATGTGCTTGAGCTGCGTACTCTCACGCCCATCGACCGCCGCAACCTGCCTTTGCAAAAAATCCCGGATTACCTGACGCAATAGCTTGCTGTACCGCCTGGTCAAAAGACACTGTATTTCTTCATTTTCCGTCGTATTTATGCGCAAGAGCGCACGGTCTTCAAGCGGATCATAGGTCAAGGAAAATTGATGCAATCCCATTGATTTCCCGTGTTGTATTTAAAATTTTTGTGGATGGGAGCAAAAAAGGGGAACCGATCACACAGATCGATCCCCCTTTTGGTCAACGGCCTGTGGAAGAGGCTACTTCTCGAGCCAGGACATCATGGAACGCAGTTTGTCCCCGACTTCCTCGATCTGGTGGTCATGGGCGATACGACGCTTGGCCTTGAAAGAGGGACACCCGGCCTGGTTTTCAAGAATCCAGTTGGTGGCAAAGGTTCCGTCCTGGATTTCGGCAAGGGCCGTTTCCATGGCCGCCCTGCTTTCCTTGCCGATCACGCGGGGTCCGGTCACATAGTCACCATACTCGGCGGTATCACTGATTGAGTAGTGCATGCGCTTGAACCCGCCTTCATACAGGAGGTCCACGATCAGTTTAAGCTCGTGCATGCATTCAAAAAAGGCCATTTCGGGCTGATATCCGGCCCCGACCAAGGTCTCGAAGCCGTTGCGGACAAGTTCGCTCACTCCGCCACAGAGCACGGCCTGCTCCCCGAAAAGATCGGTTTCGGTTTCTTCCTTAAAGGACGTTTCCAGGACACCGGACCGCGTTGCACCAATACCCTTGGCATAGGCGAGAGCGACATCCTTGGCCCTGCCGGAGGCGTCCTGATGGACGGCAATAAGTGAGGGAACCGCCCCCCCCTTTTCGTACTCGCGACGGACCAGGTGGCCGGGGCCCTTGGGGGCTATCATGATCACATCCACATCGCTGGGTGGTTCGATCTGTCCGTAATGGATATTGAAACCATGGCCAAAGGCGATGGCGTTGCCCGCGGAAAGGTTGGGTCTGATCTCTTTTTCATACATCGCCTTCTGGTACTGGTCCTGGATGAGGACCATGATGACATCGGCCTTCTTGGCGGCCTCTGCAGCACTCATGGGCTCGAATCCGTGTTCCTTGGCCAGATCGAAATTGGGACCACCGGGACGCTGACCGATGATCACGTCGAGTCCGGAATCACGCAGATTCTGGGCATGGGCATGTCCCTGGCTGCCATACCCGATGATGGCGATGGTTTTTCCTTCCAAAAGGGTCAGATCTGCATCCTGTTCATAATAAACTTTCATGGGGTCTCCTTGACTTATGCATCTAAAAAAAAGGGTGGTTGGTCAGCACGGGGAGAATCGATAACGGCAGCACGGTAGAGAAATCCGTGCTTTTCCAGCCGTCATCCCGGGATTGATCCGGGATCTCCCGGATTCTTGCAGAAAAAAATGGCTTTTCGATATTCGGCCCTGACCGATCAGCATCCCGGGGCAAGCCCGGGATGACGGACCGAAAATGCAATGATAGGTTTGTATATTTCCCCCCATCTGCAAAACATCGCTAAAAATCAATGGGGCAAGCCGAATCCTTTTATTCTTCGAGCTGCATGCTGCGACGGACGGCACCTGTGCCGGTACGGGCGATTTCCTTGATCCCGAACCGCTGTAGCAGGTTGACTATCGCCCTGATCTTGCCCTGATCCCCGGTTATCTCCAGGGTCAACTCATTGGCGGCCACATCCACGACTTTACACCGGAAAATATCTGCGATCCTCAGGACTTCGGCACGTCTGCTGTCCTCGGCGCTCACCTTGATAAGGACCATTTCCCGCTCGACCGCCTGCATATGGGTCAAATCGACCACCTTGATAACCGTGACCAATTTGCGCAGCTGTTTGATGATCTGCTCGATAATCTGGTCGTCCCCTATGGTACAAATGGTCATCCTAGAAACACCCTTCTCCAGGGTGGGGGCGACGTTGAGCGATTCGATATTGAACCCCCGGCCGCTGAAGAGGCCCGCGACACGGGAGAGAACTCCTGGTTCATTTTCAACGAGTATGGAAAGTACATGACGCATGGAACACTCCTGAAAACCCGGGCATTCCCGGGGATGGATTGAGAAAACCTGATTTAGACCAACAACATGTCCGTCAAGGAAGCTCCGGCCGGAACCATGGGATAGACACTTTCCTCGGGCTCGACCAAAACATCGACGACAGCCGGCCCCTTGGAGGCAAACGCCTCCTTGAGGCCACGGTTCACGTCTTCGCGTTTCTCAATCCTGAATCCCTGCGCCCCGTATGCCTTGGCCAAGGCAACAAAATCGGGATTCTTATGCAGGCAGGTCGCACAATAGTTTCTATTGTAAAAAAGCTCCTGCCACTGCCTGACCATTCCCAGATGGCCATTGTTTAGAATGACGATCTTCACCGGAAGTTCATAACTCACGGCCGTGGCCAGCTCCTGGATATTCATCTGGATGGAACCGTCACCGGCGATATCGATGACCAGAGATTTCGGAAAAGCCAGCTGTGCCCCCAGGGCGGCCGGGAATCCGTATCCCATTGTGCCGAGCCCCCCGGAGGTAAGGAGGGTTCGCGGTTTATGGTACTTGTAGAATTGGGCCGCCCACATCTGGTTCTGGCCGACCTCGGTGGAGATGATCGCCCGCCCCTTGGTCAAGTCATAGATGGTTTCAATAACCATCTGCGGCTTGATATATGTCGAACCGTTTTTTTCGTAGGTCATGGGCTGGCTCTTTTCCCATGCCTGCATCTTACCAAGCCACTCCTTGTGCTTCTCGTCCCAGTTCAAGGAATCTGTTTTTTCAATCTCCTTTTTCAGTGCCTTGAGTGCCTTACGACAATCACAAACCATGGGCACGTCCACGGAGACATTCTTGCGGATGGAGGTCGGATCAATATCAATATGGACGATTTTGCCCTTTTCTGCAAAGGAACTGAGCTTGCCCGTCACCCGGTCGTCAAAACGGACACCCACAGCGAGGAGCAGATCGGCATTGTTCACGGCCATATTGGCCGCATAGGTGCCGTGCATGCCGACCATTCCGAACCAGAGCGGCTCATTGCCCGGAAAGGCCCCAAGCCCCATGAGCGAACCAATGACCGGAATGTTCAATTTTTTCGCCAGCCAGATCAATTCATCGGATGCATCGGAGCCGATCACCCCCCCCCCGACAAACAGCAAGGGCTTCCTGCAAAACCGCAACAGATCGACAACCTTGCCTATCTGCCTGGAATTTGGTTCGTAGTGGGGGCTATAACTCCGCATCTGGATCTCACCGGGATATTCGTACTCGACAACCTCCTGCATGACATCCTTGGGAAGATCCACGAGAACCGGCCCCGGTCTGCCGGTTCTCGCTAGATAGAAGGCCTGCTTGATGGTCACTGCCAGGTCATTGATATCCTTGACCAGATAGTTGTGTTTGACGCAGGGTCGGGTGATGCCCACGATATCGGCTTCCTGGAAGGCATCGTTGCCGATCAGAGAGGTCGGCACCTGTCCGGTAAAGACTACGAGGGGAATGGAATCCATGTAAGCGGTGGCAATGCCCGTTACCGTATTGGTCGCACCCGGGCCGGAAGTCACCAGGCATACCCCGACCTGCCCCGATGCCCTTGCGTACCCGTCCGCGGCATGGACAGCTCCTTGCTCATGCCTGCTCAAGACATGCCTGAAAGGATATTTGGACATCTCGTGATAGATGTCGATTGTCGCACCGCCGGGATAACCAAAAACAACATCGACCCCTTCCCGACGCAAACTTTCCAGCAAAACCTGGGCTCCAGTCAACTCCATATTCACATTCCCCCACTTCCATCCATATGGAAGATACCTATATATTTACATGGATTTATTTCTCTTTGTGTTTCTTCAACAATGCGATCATCTTTGTCTTGCCTGATAGTTTCTGTTTCTTGATGTTTTTGAGCTCCCGGTCTTCCTCGGGCGTTAGAAAAGGTTTTGATGCCATTTTTTCTACATAATTTTCAAATGCAAGATGCTCTTTCCACAATCCCTTGAGTTCCTCGTCTTGCTCACTGTACTTGGCGATCAATTCAAGATCCCTTTGTTCCATAGAAACTCTCTCCTGTTGGTTGTATATGTTTTAGCTTGTAACAAGCCAGTTATACGATAAAGTTTGTAACTATTCAGGTACATTTTCCTAGAATCAGCATCGCGAATTTCTAAAATTTCTCAAATTTGTTGGTCAGCACTCAGATTTGACGGTAAATCTTACCATGTTGTCATGGTAAAATTTTGACCGGAATAGGTACGAAATTTTCTGGCGGACCCGCCCATACGGATGCGACTGCAAAAAATGCCCTCATTGCCAGATCCTGAATAATCATGAGATCTAACTACCTGGTTTTGCTTAAAACTTAATAACATAAAACCTAAAACCGCCTGCAAGAGATACTTTTTGCAGGCACATCCATACGGTCCCTATGGGCACAGCTTTTCCCAATCGGGCTCCTTTTCACTGTCGACCAGAAGATCTTTCTTGCGTCCCGTTTCTCCGCTGGCAACGCTGACATGCCGGGGCTTGATCCCCAAAACAGCGGCGACCACATCCACGAGTTCGCGGTTGGCCTTGTTGTCCACGGGGGGAGCCGCTATCTTTATTTTCAAGCGGTCACCATAGAGCCCCTGGATCCCACTTTTTTTTGCGCGGGGCTGCACCCATACGCAAATCTTCCAAACATGGGAACCGACTTGACAGATATACACGGGGAGGCGGGTATGCATTATTGTGAAAAATAGGATTAGGTAACAGTGGTGAACGGTGATCAACCCGGGAAGAAGCCGGTCAACTGGAACAAGGTACGCACAAGAAAGATTTTCAAGAACTGGATGGCCAGCAACACGACCACGGGGGAAAAATCGATACCGCTTATGTAGGTGAACGGCAGCCATTTCCGGATACGGTAAAAGACCGGTTCGGTGAGATTACGCAGGATGCGTACTATGGGATTGTACGGGTCCGGATTGACCCAGGAGAGCAGGGCAGAAATGATAACCACCCAGAAATACAAAGTAAGGACAGTGTTCAAAAGCATGGAAACGGCTTGCAAAAAATTCTCGAATATAAACATGGATCCTCCTAATACCATCAAAAAACACAGACCTGGTTAAAAATCAAGAAAACAATAATCCCTCAGTTACATTTGGTTCAGCCACGGCATCAATCCACAATCCCGCACGGGTTCCACCATCACTTTATCTCTTTGCGCATGATAGCCCGCAACGCCCAAAAATCAATAAGATGGCGATGGGCCAGCAAGTGTTTGTTCCGGTAGGCCCAAAAACGTACCCCCGCCCTTGATGCGGTCATCTCGTCCACCTTGGAATCCCCAATATACCGTACACTATCCGTGGAGAACTTCCACGCTCTCAAAATGGCATGGATGCCTTCCGGGTGGGGTTTGGGAAAAGCGACCGAGGCAGAGGTTATCACCGGAAAAAAATAACGGGTCAGATCGAACCGCTCCAAGATGGTTTCCATGGTATCCAGACGGTTGGTATCCACGGCCATGCGGATCCCCGATGATCCCAATGTGTCGAGCAGTTCGTAGAGACCACCTGCCGGTTGCAAATAGGGGATATACTTCTTGTACGACAACTTCTTGCGTACCGCGTGCATCTCATCCATGCGCTCGCGGGGGATGATCCGTTCCAATGCCTTTGAAACGGTCTGCATATGGGCGTAGTCGAGTTCGCTCTCGGAGAGTTCCGGAAGACCAAGGGCAAAACGCAATCCGTTGTAATACCTGCGGTTGACTTCCCTGGAATCGAAAAGCACCCCGTCACAGTCAAAAATGATACCACGCACCCGGCCGGACAGTCGCCCGTTCGAGTGCGTGGATAATGGTCTGGAACATACCATGGTCAGTAATCAATCCTTGGTGTCAGAAAACGTTCTTGCATATCCTCCTGCCCGCACACGCCACGAGGGTTTACTTCATCGCCTGGGGAAAAAGCTCCCCGGCAAGTTCCCTGAGCTTGTATTTCTGGATTTTACCGCTGGCGGTCATGGGATAACTTTCAATAAAATGTATATATTTTGGGGTCTTGTACCGAGCGATCTTCCCCCGGCAATAATCGCGGACATCCTCTGGGGCGTATGAATACCCTTCCTTGAGAATGACAAACGCACCGACCTCTTCCCCATACTTGCGGCTTGGGACCCCCACGACCTGGACATCGGATATCCCGTCCATGGTATAGAGAAACTCCTCGACTTCGCGGGGATAGATATTTTCTCCGCCACGGATGATCATATCCTTGATCCGCCCGGTGATGGTCACATATCCGTCCCCGTCCATCACTCCCAGATCTCCCGAGTGGAGCCAACCATGCTTGTCGATGGTCTTGGCCGTGGCCTCGGGCATGTTGTAGTAGCCCTTCATGGAATTGTAGCCGCGGCAGCAGACCTCGCCAATGGTTCCGCTGGGCATTTTCTCATCGGTTTCCGGGTCCATGATGGCCACCTCGATCTCCGGCATGGCCCGTCCCACGGTCTCGACACGCTTCTTGATGTCATCATGCACACGGGTCTGGGTCATTACGGGGGATGCCTCGGTCAGGCCGTAGCAAATGGTGATCTCGTCCATATTCATCTTGTCGATGACCTGGCGCATCACCCGGACGGGACAAGGAGAACCGGCCATGATCCCCGTACGCAGTGTACTGAAATCGAACTTCTCGAAAAGCCTGTGCTCGAGCACGGCGATGAACATCGTCGGAACGCCGTAGAGAGCCGTACACCGCTCGGTTTCCACCGAGGTCATGATGAGCACGGGATTGAATCCCTCAAGAATAATCATGGACGATCCATGGCTGACACAGGCAAGCACCCCGAGCACGCATCCAAAACAATGGAACAAAGGCACGGGAATGCATACACGATCCTCGTTGGTGAATTTCTGGTTCTCACCGATCCAGAACCCGTTGTTCCCGATATTGTAGTGGGTGAGCATAACCCCCTTGGGAAATCCCGTTGTCCCGGAGGTATACTGCATGTTGACCACATCATACGGATCAAGGGTGTCCTGTCTTGCAAGATATTCCTGCTCCGGGATCATCTGCCCGATGGCCAGGAGTTCAGGCATGGAGTACATTCCCCTGTGTTTTTCCTGACCGAGAAAAAACACATTGCGCAGATGGGGAAACGTGTCGGTCTTCAGGTAACCGCGGGCCCGGGTCTTGAGCTCGGGAACGAGCCCGTACATGGTCTGGATATAGTCGGTGTCCCGGAACCCATCCATGATAAAGATGTGTTCGCACTCCGAATGGGTGAGCAGGTATTCGAGCTCCTTGGTTTTATAGGCCGTGTTCACCGTCAGAAGGACCGCACCGATCTTGGCCGTGGCAAACTGCAGGGTGACCCAAAAAGGCACGTTGCTCGCCCAGATGGCCACCTTGTGTCCCTTTTCCACCCCAAGGGCCATGAGTCCTTTGGCTGTCTGGTCGACCACTTCGCCGAACTCCTTGTAGGTCAACCGAAAGTCCCTATCCACATAAACGACCGCATCGTTGTCGGGATATTTCTCGATCGTCTCGTCGAGCATCCGCCCGAGTGTTCGTTCCTGCAAGGCAGGTTGTGTCATGGAATACCTCTATATATCATAATGTAAAATGGGATCGGGCCGGCAACTATTCTGGCCAAAACCGGACAGCCAAACCTGCTTGTCAGCACTCTCCCGGTCTTTCCTCTACAAACATCCTCGACTGACAGACATAGTCACCAATCCACTAGAATATCAAAGCTTCCCAAAACGTCTTGACTCCCCAACGTTCAAAAATTCCATACCTATCTAACACCGCCAAATCCCCTGGAATCTCTAGTGTGGCCAAGCCGCAGTTGTACGTTTTACGTCCAATCGATTGGAGAATTTTCTTGGTTTTTATGGCAGCCCTTCACGAGTACTATACTAAAATTTATGAATTTTCTTGATCCAAAAAATCTCAAAACCTATTCCGGGAAATACAAAACCGCGTAGATCTCTGCGGCTTTGTCCCCGGCACACCCCACATGATGGGGTACGATGGAATTGTAATACGTGCTGTCACCAGGCTTGAGGATGGTTGTCTCCTGACCGTAGATAAGCTCCACTTCTCCGGAGACCACAACGATGAATTCCTCGCCCTCATGCGAGGACAACGACTTGTCCTTGCAGGATTCCGGAAGGATCTCGATGAAAAACGGTTCCATGTGGCGATCGATCTTGCCCTTGCCCAGCCCGAAAAAACGCAAGGCCACTGCCTTGTCCTTCCGGCTCTGCATGCTCAATTCTTCCTCACGTTCGTCCAGGCGCACGATCAAGGGATCCTTGCTGACTTCGTCGTCGAGAAAGGTTCCAAGACGCACTCCAAGGGCCCGTGCTATCTTGAGTAGGGGTCCTAGAGAAGGATACTCGCTTTCCGTTTCAAGGCCGGTGATGAAATCCAGGCTCAGACCGCTACGCTGAGCGAGTTCCTCACGGGTAAGTTCATTCATCACACGAAAATTCTTGATGCGTTCACCGAGTTTTTCCTTGGCCATGAAACGTTCCTCCTTGGTAGTATGTGGTAAGGGCCGCGGATCCGGGTATCGGATGGGGCCGTTCTGGTGTGTTGGCTAATTTCTCGTGAGCCCGACAAGGACAATTTCCTTTGCCTGAAGATCCGCAGGCACCTTCACCCCGGCGTACTCTCCCAACATTCCGGCTGTCATATGGTCCATGGTACAGGCAACGGACACGGAAGGCTCCCAATCAGGAAACAGCGCTGCCATGTTGTCCTCGGGAACAGCCGTCGGTTCGAGGCCATGGTTCTGCATGGCGGCCAGGATGAGGATATCGCTGACCACAAGGCCCGCCTTTTCAGGCATACATCGGAGAAAAGGCAACACGAGACGGTGCCAGTCCATGGTCGGACCTGGCAGGTCCCCCTGATCTTTCCGACAGAAATCCGGGCCAAAGCCGCATTGGTCTTCATCGCTCATGCCGAGATTTTTCTCAAAATCACGGACGGACGTATCGATCTTATTCTGCAGGGCACCAAGGCCCAGCATCTGTTCCTCGAGATGGAATCCGAGCAGGAGCAGCAGCTGGGCATCGGCTAGTTTTTTCTTTTCCTCTCCGGAGTCATCCTTTTTGGGGGAAAGGATTTCGGACTTGATCTCCTGCATGCTCCCGGAAAAAAAATCATCCATCTTTCCGGCCTGAAAATAGGCCGCATCCGAAACATTTTTGAACTGATTCCCGAATGCCAGGCTGTCCTCTAAGAATTTCGAGGCGATCCGGTCCTGATAGACCAGATTTTCGGACCGGAAATAACGGCCCTGCGGATCGCTGCCAGGCCCTACATGGCCGGGATCCATAAACCGGATGGACGCGGGAAAGACATCCGCAACGAGTTCGGGATGCATGGTGGGAAAATGGATCATCATGGAACTATCGGTATGCATACACAATCCTTACTGACGAAAAGATTTTTTTTCAAAAACATTTTGCGAGCGGTTCGAATCCGGAACATCGGCCGTGACACATCGGGCACAGCAGGATACAGGCGTTTTCATGGAGAAAGAGACATCCTCCCGAGGAATCGGGACCGGGGAGATAGTGTGGGCACGTGCCCAGGACCAAATCCCGGTTGCTGAACCGGGGCCAGATCGTGGCGGCCGTCATTTCCTCGATCCCAAAGGCTTCTGCCCGATCCACAAAATCATCGAAACGGGCCTCGGCCTTTTTGAGCACGGTACATGTCCGCGATCCATCATAGCCGGGATTTTTCATTTCCTCGTACAGACAATGGCCGTGGGCGTAAAAACGGCACCCGCTCCCTGGCATTCTGACCAGATTATCTCGTGACGGCAAACCCTCTCCCTGGTCCGAAAATTTAATAAAACATGAACAGGGCACCTATCACGAGCGGCCCCAAGAGAAAAGCGTTTTGAACCCACTCCCAATCTTGACCTAATGGCCACTCCCGGATATATAGTCACACTGTTTCTACGAGGAGGACAACATGTTTGGAATCGGAATACCAGAGCTTATCATCATACTTGTCATCGTCCTGGTCATATTTGGGGCGAACAAATTGCCTGAAATCGGTTCAGGCATGGGAAGGGCCATCAAGAATTTCAAGAAAGCCACCAATGAACCCGAAGAAATCGACGTCACTCCGGATGGGGAAAAAAAAGACGACGATACATCAAAAAAAGCCTAGTCGAGAAGTCTACGTGTAATCCATTTCCCGTACACGTCTTTTCACCATAGAAAGGAATCCTGACAACCATCAGGGTTCCTTTTTTTATGGGCCGGCCGGTACAAGAGCCAATGGAATCCGTTCAAAGGTTGTCACCCCCTGGTAATCGGTAGTCAACGACATTCACGTAAGGACACACCGTCCCTTGCAAGAACGGAGTTTTTGCTACCCCGGCCGACCCTGCAACAAGGCGGGTGGACCGGTCGCAGCAAAGGGCCTGGGACATCTCCAGGAGCACGGCTCCCCGAAAGACGCCTCCGCTGTTTGAACTATGCGAGATCCGACAGTATGTTTGGGAGTGGAGACCACGGAGAGAGTGCTAAAGAAAGAAGTGGACAGAGAACAGGGCAAACGGATTCCTGCAGCAAAAGATCGCTCCGGCACTACAACCACCACCCCAGATAACAATCCTTGGTATTGCTGCTGCGGGGAGGGGGATGGAAGATGGACCCGTGGAGGACCTCTTGAGCAAGAAAGGGGACGGCAGCCATCACTATCCTTCGGAAAAGAAAGCGATTCCCCGGAGTAGATAGTGGACACCGGAGACAAGGGTGAGCGTGGTCACAAGGACGATGAGCAAGACTTCACAGCCTGAACAATTCCAGTCAAAGGTCCTGGCAATGAGGATGGTGATAACCAAGACCACCTGGGCCGCGGTGTTGCATTTACTGACCAGGCTCGGATCGATCTTCGTGGGGACATCCACTCCCAAAAATCCGAGCAGACCCAATCCTCCCACAATGACAAAATCCCGGCTGACCACCAGAACGACCAGCCATGAGGGGACCCACCCCTTAAGGCCGATGCAGATATAGGTAGTGTCGAGCAGAATCTTGTCGGCCAAGGGATCGAGCACGGAGCCCAGAACCGAACGCTGGTCCAGGGTTCGGGCCAGAAACCCATCCAAGGCATCGGTAATACCTGCAATGGCAAAAATGATCCACACAAGCTCGAGATGGTGGTCAATAAAGGCCACGACAATGGCCGGCGTGAACAGGATTCTGGCCAGGGTCAGAATATTCGGAATGGTCCAGTTCGGATGGCTAAACATAGGTTCCCGGTTCTTCGCCCCCGTACCCGACAAGAAGGTTCAAAGGATACCCCGTCTACCACAACACCGTGCGTACCATATCACCAGGAAAGTTGCCGGTCGCGCTCCATGTTCCACTTTACCCAAGGATCCCGACGGTCCTTTTGCATATCAAAGGGGACGGGATCGGAATATTGCCCCGTGGGAGAGATGGAAAAGCTGTACCCCTTCCCAACAACAACCATCCACTCTTCCAAGGTAACCCGGTGTGGGCCGGCAACACGTGCCGGGCCGGAGACGCGGTGTGGCTCGGTTATCGGTCCGGAACCAGCCGGTGGGGATGATGGAGAATAGGCCACGTTGATCTTTCCATCATAGACAAGATATTGTGACCCTTTGTCCTGTTTGACATTGAGCCGGTAGACCGTCCCGGCGACCCCCGCCACAGCGGTGGGAGAGTTGACTTCAAAGGTTCCCTCTTTCCCCAAAAGATCCTGTACCTTGGCCCAGCACCCTCCCATAGCCACGTCCACCTGGATATCTCGGGATTTTTGGGCCACCGCATCCGCCTTGACCAGGGTAAACCGGGTATTGGGCGCGAAACGGACCACACTGCCGTCGGCGAGCCCAAGCTCCATCCGGGATTTTTGGGCCACAGCAACCTTGGCCGGGGCCTGCAGGGTATCATTGGGGGCAAGCGGAGTCCTTGTTCCCAAAACAGTGGCAAAGGCGGTCCCCTCCAACAAAAGGATTCTGGCCTGCCCGGTCAAGGGCAACGCATATTCCGAGGCAAATCCCTGCCCGACAACCGTGAACACTCCAGCCAACAAGACCAATATAACGATCCGCATTGTCGCCATTCTCACTCTCCCTGGTTCTTTGGTTCCTTCTTCTACGAGGTCGGATTCTCCCCTGCATACGATGGCCTGGGAGAAATCGGCTGCCCGTTGAAATATACGAGCCGAAGCCCCCGGTTGGCCAAAAATTTTTCCAGGCGTACCCGGAATGCATCCGGATCCGCGGTCCTCACCTTCCATACCCCGCCCAAGCATTGGTTCGAAAGATCGACATGGACCAAGAAGGATTGTTCGACGAGCTTGCTCCAAGCGGCGAGCTCGGAATCGAAATAGGATACCCCCTCGGTCACATACCATCCATCGATCCTGAAACGGATCGTTCCAAACACCGACGATGCGACCTCGGTCTGTCCGAAATACCGTTCCCACAGTTCAAACCAGACAGCATCGAGAGTTGTCCCGTCTGCCGTGAACCCACGGCCAAAGGCCTGGAGATCCCCTTTCCAGCTCTCCGTGTTCGCCTTGGTTATGCGGATATGGGCCGTTGCGTTATCCATAGCGTCATCGGCCAGAACCCCCCGCACGCCGGTCAACCCTTTCAATTCCTCCAAACGCTGCCAATCCGCCGAATCTACCCCGGACAGTGTCAGCACGGCAGGGGCAGGAGCCGACGAGGTGTACCACAGCCCGAGCTCCTTGAGTACCGTTTTCGTTGCTGCCCGGTTCACCTGGACATCGAGCCGCATGACCATGGCATGGGGATCCTGCTGGTCCCGGATGTCCAGAACCTTGTACCCGAGAACCATTCCGGACGCCCCGCCTCCGAGATGATCGGCCAAAAGCCGGGCTCTTTCTCCAGACACCCCGGCGGCGAGCATGTCGTTTGCCTCCTGGACCACCCCCTTGACAAAGCCCGCCTGCATGGCCTCCTGGCGGACATCGAGAACCCCCTGCCCGGGAGCAAGGGGCCAGACAACCTCAACAGTCTGCGATGCCGAACAGGGGTGTGCCGCAATGGCAAACAAAAAAAACAAAAAAAATGTTATATATCTGATAGATCCAACCTTCATACCGTTCCCTTTCTCTTTCCCTGATACACAATTCAAACACAGGACCACTTAAGGCCCACAACCTTTCCATGCACAACAAGCAGACCACTTTCCCGGTCAGACCCACACGTGTGGTTTTGGGACAACACCGCCAATGACCGGCAGCACCCCGCGGCCGTGGAACATGATAAAAGCGGATGACCGCCTATGAGATGCAGTCATCCGCCCTGGCGGCTATTTCTTCGACGTAAGGGCCACGAACCATGAGCAGGCTCGGACGCAAAACCTGCTAGAACACGGTCAGGGCCCTTTTGAGTTCTTTGATGGACAAGAGTCCGTCCACCCCGGTCATGACATCCTGCGGATTGAAGGCGTTCGTGCGTACGTCCGTTCGCATGATCCCGCGTTCCGTACACAGCCGGACCGCATTAAAGCCCCAATGGTCCCTGGGCACATCGGGAATCCTGCTGGCTTCCCCAATATATTCCGTTGCCAAACCATTCTTGCCGGTGGCCCGAACGATGATGTCCTGAAAAAGCTGGGCCGCCTCTATCCTGCTCACCGGGGCAAGGGGTCGGAATGTATGGTCAGGATAGGGCCGCAGTCCCTCCACCCCGAGACGAATGACCGTCTCGATATCGCTTTTGAGGGGATTATCCTTGATATCGACAACCCCTTTCTCGGTATACAGATCTTCCCCTTGCATCCGGATCCCCTTTGGGGTCTCGAAGGAAACCTTTTCCGGTTCCTGGGTACGGTTGTAGAAGCGCTCCACACCAAGTTCCTCGACAAGGAGTGCGGCCATATCGGCACGGCTCAACCGTTCTACGAGGGCGATCTTTTTTCCGACAATGGACTCGGGGGCGGCCAAATTAGCCTTTTGCACAAATTTCCACCGGTCATACGCCCGTTGCTCGTAGTCCCCTCCAAGCCCTTTGGCCGCAGCGAACATGGATTCCGCCTCACGGAAATCAAGTCCCTGCAGATAGGCCTCTCCCATGTAAAAATGCAGCGCCGGCGAGTCGCGATCGACGAGCATTCCCTTGGAAAACGTTTCTTTGGCCCTGCGGATCAATTTTGTATCGCTCAGACGGCCGGCTTTCTTCATGGCTATGTATGCACGGATTTCAGCGGTAGCGACCTGGATTTTTTCCCAGTCTCCATCAGCCTTGCGCCAGCCGCGCTTGATCAGGCCGAACCCATCGTCGTCCCCGTCAACAACCATGACCAACCCCTTTCCTGCAAGGGCCGGCCCATAGCCGCCATCCAACCCCAGGGCCAGCTCGAATTCGTTGGCCGCTCCAGCGGTATTGTCTTTGTCCAGAAAAGTGATCCCCAGGTTATAATGGTGCTCGGGAGTATCCATGATACCCACCGCCTTCCTGGCCTTGGGAGCGCAGGAGACGACGGCCACGAGACCGGCCAGTAGGATAAAAAAGAGTCCTTTGTGTAGCGTATTCATATATCGTATCTCCCCGTTTTTCATGGCCCGGACGGCACATGATCTCTCCTGTCCCGCCAAGGCCATGGATTGGATCCTATTAATTGAGGACGATCATGACCCTGCACTTTTCGAGGAAATTCTGGTTTTCCGACAACTCACGCAGCTTGTTGGCATCGGCGGTGGAGATGACCAGATCGCTCATCCCCTTTCCCTTGGCGGAAAGCGCCTTGACCACCAGCGGTTTGTCCGTGACACGCGGTCGGGCCTTGGCCTTTTCCATGCCCTTGGCATAGCCTGCCATACCCTGCTGGATGGCATATTCACGGCTGACCAGGGCGGATCCGTACACTTCGGTACCCTGTTCATCGTAGATCTTGGGGCTCATGGCGGGACGGGCACCGCTTCCGGAGGCATCCACGACAAGACCGGTCACCACCACTTCCGGGGTGGTCTCAACCGTCGGAGCCGGGGCAGGCTCGTCAGCCGGAGCCGGGGCAGGTTCATCAGCCGGAGCCGCGGGCTCGGGGACAACGGCTTGCGGTTTGGTAGGAACCGCGTCCATTTTCGGCACAGAGGGTTTAAAGGGCATAGTCTTGGGGATGACAATCTTGGCCAACCCCCCTCTAAGGCTCACGCCCACGGTCGCCTCGACCGACCCATCAGACATGTACGCCACATCGAGGATCTGGGAGTTGTGCAAAAATCCGCTGACCGACGTCCGAATAACATCACTGGTGACCATGTATTGCTCTACCGTTGTCTCCGAATCGATACGCACCCCCTTGACGACTTCGAGGAGATTGCGCCTGGCCACAACAATAGCGGCTCGCCGTGCAAGGGCCCTTGCCTGGGCCATATTCACGGCATTGGCCGGAGGAGCACCGATTCCAGTTGCAGTTGCCACACCTGATTGCCAGTTGACTTCACCACTATCAAAGGTTTGGACAAACCCATCATTGTTTCCCATATCCAGTGCCCATGCTACCGTCGCGGTACACACAAAAAGCAGACTGAAAAGCACTACGCGTTTACCCATTTTCATACCTTCCTCCCAATCGTTCAAGTACATGGTTGTGCCTGAGTTATGAGTACGTTGCTCTATTATCGTGCGCTAACCGGCTACCCCAGTTTGCGCAAGTAATATTTTGCTGCCTTGTTACTTGGTTCATAAACCAAGGTCTTCTTCCACCACGTCCGGGCCTTGTCTTTTTTTCCTGCGGAATAGGCCGCGTACGCCCTGTCATTGTAGACCTTGGCCAGATTATAGCGGGCCTCGGGATCCTTTCCGTTGATACCGAGCACCTTCTTCCACATGGAAATGGCCTCATCGCTCTTGCCGCCGTTGTAAAAAAGCCAGCCAAGGCCGTTGATCGCCTTGATGAATCTGGGACTGATCCGCAGTGCCCGTTCATACTCCAGCCGTGCGTTCGCCCGCATCCCCATTCCCGCAAAGGCGGCGGCCAATCTATAATGGGTCTCCGGGTCATCGGACCCCACGGACTGGGCCTTGCGCAGATAGGTGACCGCCCTGGCAAGATCATGGTCCACGGCATACATGACCCCCAAAAAATAGTACCCGTTGGCGTTTGAGGGGTCTATCGTAAGGATGGCCTTGAATTCCTTGCGTGCCGCATCCACCTTGCCGCTGTGCAGGAGAAGAACGCCGACCCACGTCCGGGCAAAGAGATTGTCCGGGGCCTGTTTGACAACCCCGGCGAACTCCCTTGCCGCGGCATCAAATTTCTCCTGCTTGGCATACATGAGCCCGAGCTGATTCCGGGCAAATTCGTTATTGGGATCCCTGGCCACGACACGCGAGAAAATTTTAGCCGCCTCATCGATTTTTCCTTCAAAGGCCAGTTGCGAACCGGTGAACACGAGTCCGTCAAGATCCTCTGCCCATGCCGGAGGGCACAGACAAACGATCGTCAAAAGAATACAAAATAACCGGACCATCATACCCCCCTTGAAGCGAGTTGAGCAAGTGAAACCGCAATCGTCTCGGCCAAACTCTGCCGGTAAGAAGGTTTCATGAGCAGCCTCTCCTGGTCCGGGTTGGATATAAATCCCGTTTCCAGAAGGATAGAGGGCATCTTGGCCCGGCGGAGTACATAAAAATTTGCCGAGTGCACCCCTCTGTTACGCATGTCGACGTCCTGGGCCATCCTTTGTTGGACAATGGAGGCAATGGATCCGGCCGCCTCCCAGTATCTCCTGCGCTCGAATCTAAAGAGCATATCCTCGATATTCACATACCCCTTTTTGACAAGTTCCTTCTTGTCAAACTTGACCACGGAGTTCTCAAAGGCCGCCACCCGCCTGGCCTCTTTGCTCGAGGCCTTTTCCGAACAGAAATAGGTCTCTATCCCATTTGGTTTACGGTTGGCATTGGCATTTATGTGGAAAGAGACGAACAGATCGGCATTGTACTGGTTGGCCGTCGTGGTCCTGGCGCTCAAGGGGATATAGTAGTCGTCCGTGCGGGTCATAAACAGTTCGAAAGGACGGTTTTGGCGCCCGAGGATGGCGGCCGTACGTTTGACCAGATCGAGAGTGACGTTTTTTTCTTCCAGCTTGTTCAAACCGACGGCCCCGGAGTCGAATCCCCCGTGGCCGGCATCGAGAACCAGCCGACGGACATGGTAGCCCTGATCGCTGTTCTCCTTGAACCTGGCCCTGAAATGGGCTTCTTCCTCCTTGGCCTCGCGCTCGAGCGGAGTCAGGGGCCCCTCGTCCTTTTTCTTGGGGGGCAGCGGTTTTTGCATGATCACTTCGATCATCATCCGGGAGTACACGTCATCCGGATTGATATTGATGACCTTGCGGAAGGATGTCAGGGCATAACGCATCTCACCTAGCTGATAATAGGCCCGACCGAGAAGTCCCCAGACCCATTCGTTCCCAGCATCCATATCCACGGCCTTGCGAAGGGATTTGATCGCCTGCATATATTTTTTCGCCGCCATGAGATCCTGCCCCTCAAGGGCCAGATCAAAGGCCGTTTCCCGAGCAAAGACAAGACCGGGGGCAACCATTGCCGTTGCAAGCCCGAGTGAGCCGGCCCGCAAGAACCGTCGTCGTGTCACCGTATCCATGTCCCCTCCTTGATGGTTAGTACCTTACTCGTGAAAGTCTGCCATAAAAAAGAAGAAAACTCTATAACCGATTGAACATAAAACGTAAAACTGCGGCTTGGCCGCATTAGACCAAGACCATTTTGGAATGTTGGGTTGTTATCGAACCTCTGGTCCAAGGAGTGCCCCTACGGTTTGCTTGCCTTGAACGTACATCGACACTCCATTTTGCAAACTCCGTGTTCCAACGTGGTTCTGGTTTAGTACTTCTTTGTCACCGTTGTGCCCGGATAGTAGTGGGAGAGAATATCCAGGTAGGAACTGCCGCTATTGGCCATCCCCTGGGCCCCCCACTGGCTAAGGCCCACCCCGTGCCCAAACCCCTGTCCCTTGAACAGGAACCCATCGCCCCCACGGGTGATCGACCCGAAGGTACTCTTGATCCG
This sequence comes from Desulfoplanes sp., assembly GCF_054921335.1. Taxonomy (NCBI): domain Bacteria; kingdom Pseudomonadati; phylum Thermodesulfobacteriota; class Desulfovibrionia; order Desulfovibrionales; family Desulfoplanaceae; genus Desulfoplanes; species Desulfoplanes sp. Next base: position 27,929 of record NZ_JBUDSQ010000017.1, read on the forward strand.
CCCGGCCCCGAGCCAGATACGCAGGGTGTTGCCCTTGACCTCGACATCTCCCGAGTCCGTACCGATCCTGACCTTGGCCCACCGCCCCGACGGGGATCTCTCAATGGTGCGCACTGATCTGACGGGACCAACATGGAACCCTTTTTTGACGAGGATCTTTTGGATTTCCCCGGCAGATATGCGGCAGGACCAATCAAGGGGATGGAATTTTTGGGAAACGGCATCGTCCTTGATCCGGTAATAGGGCATACCGGTGGTCCAGACCCTGGCGGGATCCTCGAGCACCCCGCCGCTGTGTGAATGGAAATAGGAAAGTACCGGGGAACCGTTGTAGGTGAGCACCTGTCCCGCGGTCTCCGCCACGGCCCTGTCGGTCGCCCCGGTGGCCGCCCCCGCACCGCCATAGACCTGCGAGGCGGTGGTTGATGCAACGTCATAGGGTTTGTCCTGGGACTTGGAACGCAGATACAGGGCATAGGTTCTGGCCGCCACCGCCTGGGAGCACAGGGCCTCATTGTCCCATGAGGCGATCATCTCCCTGGGTACGACCCCCCTGAGATACTCCTCGAGGGGGAGCTCATTGACCAGCAGGACCTTGTTCTTTTCAATACTGAACACCGCCCTGCCCGTGTATTTCTTTTTTTTGTAGGTAAAAAAACCGTTCGCGGGGATAAAAACACATCTGCGCCTAAATTTTTTTCCCCCTACCACAAGTGCGTTGCCCATGGCCTCTACACGCAGTGCGGGGCCGCTAAAGACGCTTTCTTTTTTTTGCGATGTTCCCCCTCCCGGACATCCGATCTGGCCGGAGACAAACGACCCCAGGGCCACCCGGATACGAACCGATGGGGACAAAACAGCCCCACCGGGTTCCGGTTTTTCGGGCTGATCGGGCCGCGTTGACCGCAGCTCCCCGGCGATCTGATCGTCCATGAATGCGGCCGTGGCCCTTCGGTTTCCACGGGGAAAATAACGCACATAATCCGCAAACCCCTGTTTGGCCAGGCCAAGACGCCCCTGCTCATAGAGGACCATGGCCCGGTTGAAATAGGCGTTTTCCGTCACTTCCGTGGCGCCAAAACGTTCAATGACCCGGTCGTACACCCCGAGGGCCTGCTTATTTTTTTCGAGAAAAAGGGAAAGGACATCACCCATACGGACCATGGCCGATGCCTGTTGGCGTGCCGTCGGCGCGTACCTGGCAACCTGCTTGTAGAGTTCGACGCACTCGAGAAATTTTCCCTGGTCGAGATAATCCGCGGCCTGTTCAAGCAGCGGGGAGGGATCGAAATAAAACCCCTGGCGGGCCTGAGCGGCACGGACGGATGACAAGAGAACAAAAACGACAAGGACGATCAGGATGCCATCAAGAACTTTGAGTCCACGCATGTACACGTTCGTTCATCTCCTTAAACCCATCGGGTGCAAACCAGTGCATGTCGGCGATACGTTTGAACCAGGTTATCTGTCGTTTGGCATACGCGCGCGTATTGTGCAACCATGTTGCCCTGGTCTCTTCGATCCCGACCCCGTCCAAAAGATGGCCCAGAAGTTCCGGACACCCGATACCGGTGAACGCGGGAGCGTTGCGATCCGGGCATAGCGCATAGGCCCGAGCCATCTCCTGCACCCCCCCGGATACGAGCATGGTGTCGATACGTTTGGCCAATCGTGGGGTGAGATCCTGCAGATCGACATGCACACCGAGCATGAGAACACGCACGTCAGGGGCCTTTTCTCCCGGCTGTTTGTGCCACCAGGACAGGGGTTTGCCTGTGGCTTCAAAAACCTCCAGGGCCCGGGTTACGCGCTGTTTATCGTTTGGATGGATCCTGGCCGCATACTCGGGATCATGGGCCGTTAGCCGTGCATGAAGTACGGCTGAGCCCTCAAGCGCACATGCCCGCTCGATATTCCTGCGCACCCCCGGAGGGATCTGTGGAATGGGGGCTATTCCCTCGACGAGCGTCTTCAGGTATAGTCCCGTCCCCCCAACGAGCAGGGGCAGTTTCCCCCGTTCTGCGATACCGTGTAAGACCTCCTTGACCCCCGCGATGAACGTCCCTGCCTGCACCGGGATATCGAGATCGAGATAACCGTAAAGATGGTGGGGACAGACGGACTGTTCCTCCGGGCTCGGCTGGGCGGTTATCAGCGGGATGTCGCGGTAGACCTGCCTGGAGTCGAAGTTGACCACCTCGGCGTTTAGATGGCGCGCGAGATAGAGGGCCGCGGCCGTCTTGCCCGTTCCCGTGGCCCCGGCGAGACTGACGGCACGGACGGTCTTCACGTTCCTTCTCCACGTTCCCTGTACCGGGCAACGATACGCCGCTCCACACTCTCGGGGACAAGGCCGTGGATATCCCCCCCGAGCTCGGCGACATTCTTGATGATCGTCGAACTGATATACAGCCATTTATAATCGGTCATCATGTAGATGGTCTGGGCGCCCTGGTGCAGCCGCCGGTTCATCAGTCCCATCTGGAACTCATATTCGAAATCAGAGACCGCCCGCAGACCACGCAGGACGGCCTTGCACTTCTTACGGCGCACGAAATCCATGAGCAGACCGCTGAAGGGCTCCACCTCGACCCGTGGTTCCCGGGCAAAGACCTCCCCGACCATGCCCACCCGCTCTTTAAGATCGAACAGCGTCTTTTTTCCGGTATCCGCGGCCACGGCCACCAAAACACCGTCAAAGACATCGAACCCACGGCGGATGAGACTGACGTGACCGTTGGTCAAGGGGTCGAATGTTCCTGGATAGATCGCTATCCGCTTACCGGTAGCTGCCATATGTATATCCTTGTCTGTCCATACTGCTTGTGTTTGACCAAAGTGAGTTTTTCCTCGAATTGGGCCGAACAGTCCACCTGTTTCTCCACCTCCGCACAGACGATCCCCCCGGGCTCGACGATGCCGGCTGCAAGCAATTTTTTCACAGCGGGAACAAGAAGATTTTTCCCATAGGGCGGATCTATGAACGCCAGGGTAAACCGTTGGTCCACTGCGGAATCGAGAAACCGGAAAAGATCCTTGCCGACCACCCGGTACATGGATCTGTCAACACCGAGCGATACAAGATTTTTGCGGATGATTCCGGCGGCCCGTGCATTTTTTTCCACAAACCAGGCAAGCTTGGCCCCCCGGCTCAAGGTTTCCATGGCCAGGGATCCGCTGCCGGCAAAGATATCGATCACCCGGGTCGAGTCCCACTCGATGCCTAGGGAGGTGAGTGTCGAGAACAGGGATTCACGGACCCTGGCCGTGGCGGGTCTGTAGCCCGGACCCGACCCGGTCTTGAGGATCCGGCCCTTATATTTTCCTGCTATGATATGCATATTTTTCAGTCGTCCACGGCAGTGTATTCATCTTGGGGATAGATTTCGGAAAGCAACTGGGAAAGCCGGCCGTTGATGTCGACAAGGTTGTCGCGCAGTTCGGTTTGGTGGGCCCAGCTCATGGCTGCAAGCCGTTCTTTACGTCCAAGGAGCTGTTCGACCCGGCTTTGGGTATCCGCGAACAAATATTCCCAATCGATACCGGGATGGGCCTTTTCCGGCTCAAGTTTGGGCGTCACCGCCCCACCGGGCACGAGTTCACATTCTTCAAGGTACTCCGGAATATGGACCTCGAAACCGAACCGCTCTCTGATGAGCGAGGCAAGCACTTTCTGCCCCCCGTACTCACCATGGACCAGAAAAACCCGTAGCCGGGGATTATAGAAATGCGAAAGCCAGGTTAAGAGCTGTTCCTGCCCGGCATGGGCGGAGAATCCGCCGATAGTAAATACCCTGGCGTTGACCGTGATCTGTTCCCCGAGGATGCGGATCTCCCCGGCCCCGTCAACAATTTTCCGTCCCGGCGTTCCAAAGGCCTGGAACCCGACAAAAACCACGCTCGCGCCCTGCTTCCAGAGGTTATGGCGCAGGTGGTGCTTGATCCTTCCGGCATTGGCCATTCCTGAGGCGGAAATGACCACGGCCGGACCATCAAGGGTGTTGATCTCCATGGATTCCTCGGCGCTCAGGGTCAGCCGCAGATTGGGCAGGCTGAGGGGATCTTCCCCGCCTGAAATGATTTCCCGGCTTTCAGAATCATATACATCCTTGTATTTCCGGAAAATATTCGTCGCCCTGATGGCCAGGGGACTGTCGAGGTAGACAGGCATGTCAGACGGGAGTCTGCCTTCCTTTTGCAGAAGATACAGGGAATAAATGATCTCCTGGCTCCGTTCCACGGCAAATGCCGGAATGATCACCTTCTGCCCGTGGGAATAGCTGTAGTCGATGGCCTCGGCGAGCTCTTCACGGCTTTTGCTTTCGTCTTTATGGTTGCGGCTGCCATAGGTGGACTCCATAAAAAGAAAATCGGCGTCGTTGACCACCTCCGGATCGCGGATGATCAACTGATTGGGCCGGCCAAGGTCCCCGGAAAAGACGATCTTGTGCATCCGCCCTTCTTCCCTGACCCACAACTCGATGAAACTGGAACCGAGTATATGCCCGGCATCCTTGAATTTAACCCGTATCCCAGGGACCGGTTCAAAGACGGTATCGTAGTCCACCGGCTCGATCATGGGGATGGTCCTCTGGGCATCTTCCTGATCGTACAAGGGATCGACCGGCTCCTTGCCGTGGCGCTGCCTGCGCTTGTTTTCCCATCTGGCCTCCATTTCCTGGATATGTGCGGAATCCTTGAGCATGATCTCCAGTAGATCCCGGGTGGGAGGGGTGGTATATATCGGCCCTGAAAATCCGTTGCGCACGATATGTGGCAACAGGCCCGAATGGTCGATATGGGCATGGGTGAGCAGAACAAAGGAGAGAACGTCCGGCTGGTACACGTCGATCCGGTTTTGGTTGCGTTTTTCGATCTCCCTATTCCCCTGGTGCATGCCGCAATCCACGGCAAAACGGTGGCCTGCCGCTCCGAGAATATAGCAAGAACCGGTCACGGTTCTTGCTGCTCCGCAAAATTTGACCTTCATTTATCCCCCTTGTGATCATCCCGAAAAACTCCGCCCATGGCCCCAAAACGGCCCTTTCCAACCTTTGCCCTTTATCAGGTTTTGGTATAATACGATTTGTTTGACCCAAAGGGGTACGCCCCCCTCCCGGGGTATCCGCACCAATCACAACACCCCCAGTGGACAACAAACCTTCTCCGGGCCGGGGCAACGGTTCCGACTATTCCTGATTTTCTACAAAATAACCCCGTTATCCGCAAGTAATGTAATGCGAGAGCGATGCAAACTTCCAAGCAATATCTCATAGATGATCTTTCCTACAAGAATTCCTGGCGTCTTTTCAAAATCATGGCCGAATTCGTGGATGCCTTCGAGCAGCTGGGCGATATCGAACCCGCCGTGTCCATCTTTGGTTCGGCCAGGGTAACCCAGGACGACCCTTCCTACACGATGACCTACAGCCTGGCCCGAGAAATCGTCGCCCATCATCATACCGTCATTTCGGGGGGTGGCCCGGGGATCATGGAGGCGGCCAACAAGGGCGCCCGCGAAGGGGGGGGGACATCGGTCGGCCTGCACATCCACCTCCCTTTTGAACAAAAGACCAACCCGTATATCGATATCAAGTGTAGCTTCAGATATTTTTTCGTCCGCAAGGTCATGTTCGTCAAATACGCCCGTGCCTACGTGATCATGCCCGGTGGCTTCGGAACCCTCGACGAATTCAGTGAGGCCCTGGTACTCATGCAGACCAGACGGATCAAGCCCTGTCCGCTCATCCTTGTTGGCCGGTCGTTCTGGCAAGGCCTCATCGACTGGTTCAGGTCGTCGCTGCTCCAGGCGGGATGCATCAAGGAGCAGGACTTCTCCCTGTTCCATGTCGTGGACACCCAGGACGAGGTCATGGAAGTGCTTTCAAAAGAAGGGGTTCATGCATAATCCGTTCAAAAAAATGGATCTCGAATACTCTTCCCCGCAGAAGAAGAAAAAGACTCCTGCACGGCCCGCCCCCCCATCGGAAGATGAACTCTTCAGCCGGGCCATGCAGGGCGTATCTCCGCTTGCGGGCAGGGGGAGGGACGTTGCGCCCAAACCGGCCCCTGTCCACAACATCCGCACGTTCCGCCCCCCGGAAAAGACCTTCAACGAACTCCTGGCAACGAGCATAGAATTCGATCTCGAAAGCACCCACGCCTTCACCCAGGGCCACATCAAGGGACTTGACCAAAAGATCTTTAGAAAACTCAAGGGCGGTTCGTTGAGTATCGGGGCGCATCTCGATCTCCATGGGCATACCGAAAGCGACGCACGACTGGCACTGTTCGACTTCATGCGAGGATCGTACATGGAGGGAAAAAGGTGCGTCCTTGTCATTCCCGGTCGGGGAAAAAATTCCCCCCTTGGCATGGGCGTGTTGCGCCAGGGGGTCCAATCGTGGCTCACACAGGACCCCATAAAACGTATCGTCCTCGCCTTTTGTACGGCCCAGCCCAAACACGGAGGTGCGGGGGCCCTGTATGTTCTGCTCAGAAAAAACAAAAAAGGCAGGGGCAAAATCATGTGGGACAAACTGGTTTTCGATAAATAGATACCCCCGAACGACAATCCCCTTCCACCCACCCTCAAGGAGCATCTATGGGATTTTTCTCAAAAATTAAAAAAATCTGGAAAAAAGACGACCACGTCCAGGAACCACCCGCCGGAGAGACCCCGGCAGAACCCAGGGAGCCGGCACCAAAAACCGGGGCTGAACCCCCCATGGTCCACCCGGGTATGGACCATGCCGAAAAAAGCGCGGGACCACCCACGGGATCGCAGGAGGCCCCGCCCGAGCAACCACCCACCCCCGCTGCTGAAGACCGGACGACCCCAAGCCCCAACGGGGTCTCGTTTTTCAAAAAAATTCTGCGGCCAAAGCAGGAGGGGCCTCAAGAACAAGAACCACAAAAGCCCGCTGTCCAGCCCCCCGGAACAACCGACCAGGAGCCAGCGGCCGAACCGGCTCCGCTTCCAGAGACCTTCACCCAGGACAAACCAAGGGCGGCTTCCCTTGCCCCCTGGCAGCAGGATCTTGTGGATGCACTGGAAAACGCCGAGCCCAAACTAAGCATCTGGCTCAACCATCTTCTTGCCGGCGTGGATGAACGCGGCGGGGAACTCTGGCAGCGCCTCCATTTCCTCCTCATGCAACTGGAAGTCCCCGACGCCGAGGCCCGGGATTTCATCGACCGTTTCGACAACTGGCTCGAGGACATGGAGTATGAGCGGGTAGAAGAATTCAGGTCCGAGCTGCAATACAGACTGGCCCTGGCCCTGGACCTCGAGGACGAAGAGGACGAACAGAGTCGACTGTTCCTGAAACTTTCCGAGGGACTGACCAAAACCCGTGAGCAGCTGTCCCGGCGGATCGATCAGCTCCTTAGCATGACCGGCTCCTTTGATGATGAATTCTGGGAAGAACTCGAAGAGATCCTGATCATGGCCGACGTGGGCTACGAGGCCTCGCACCAGCTCCTTGAACGCCTCAAGCCCAAGGTCCGTCGCGAGGACATTTCCGACGCCCAGGAGTTCAAGGATATGCTCAAAGCGGAACTCATCGAGATTTTCGAGGAAACGAAACGGCCGGCCAAAACCGGGACCCCGGAAGTCGTTCTCATGGTCGGGGTCAACGGGGTCGGCAAGACCACGACCATTGCCAAACTGGCGCACAGGGCCCAGATGCAGGGCAAGAAAACCCTTGTGGCCGCAGGCGATACCTTCAGGGCCGCCGCCATCGAACAGCTGAGCATCTGGGCAAAACGGGTGGGCGCGGGATTTTACGCCAAAGAACACGGCGCGGACCCGGCAGCCGTGGCCTTCGAGGCCATGGGCACGGCCATTGAAGAAGGGTGCGATCAGGTCTTCATGGACACGGCCGGGCGTATCCACACCAAGGTCGATCTCATGGAAGAGCTCAAAAAGATAAAACGCGTCCTCGGGAAGAAGATGGACAGTGCCCCGCACAGGACCATCCTCGTTCTGGACGCGACAACGGGCCAAAACGCCCTCTCCCAGGTCAAACTTTTTTCCCAAGCGGTTGACCTCGATGAGATCATCCTTACTAAACTCGATGGCACGGCCAAGGGCGGTATCATCGTGGCCGTGGCACTTGAATACAAGATCCCCATATCCTTTATAGGTCTCGGCGAACAAATGGAGGATCTGCGTCCCTTCAGTGGCGAAGACTTCGCCAGGGCCCTGCTGGATTGATCAGCCGGGAACCCATGGCGTGTTCCACTGCGCCCCGTAACCCCGGGGGGGGGGATCGACCACAAACACCCATGAGGAGCGCGTATGGAACACGTACAGATACTCATTGTCGGACAAGGCCCAGCCGGCCTCTCGGCTGCCATCTACACCGCCAGGGCGGGGCTTGACACCCTCATTTTGGGATGCTCGCCCAAAATTGCCGGCGACTACGATATCGACAACTATTTCGGATTTCCCGAAACCATCTCCGGGAATGAACTCATTGAACGCGGTGAATCCCAGGCCAGACGTTTCGGGGTCAAGGTCCGGTGCGAACGGGTTCTTGGCATCCACCCCACGGAAGAGAACACCTTTGAGGTCAAGACGGAAAAGGGACACATCCTCGCGGATGCGGTCATCCTGGCCACAGGGGTCGCTCGGGTAAAATCAATGATCCGGAATGCTGCCGAGTACGAGGGGAAGGGTATCTCCTACTGCGTGAGCTGTGACGCCTTTTTCTTCAGGAACAAGAAGGTCATGGTCGTTGGTGAAGGGATTTTCGCGGCCAACCAGGCCTTGGAACTCAAAGAATACACCCCGCACGTATCCATATGCACCCAGGGCCGCGGTCCGACAATGACCCCGGAATTCCTGAAACGACTGGAAAAGGCCAAAATACCGATCATTGAAAAGACCGTGACCAGTGCGACCGGCGGGAACGGGCTCGAGGGCATCGTCTACGATGATGGAACCACCGAACCCATGGACGGGATCTTCGTGGCCAGAGGAGAGGCCTCCTCCCTTGATTTTGCCTATTCCCTGGGCCTTATACGCAAAGGGGTGTTCATCGAGGCCGACCGGGACCAAAGGACCAACATTCCGGGCGTATTCGCCGCCGGAGACTGCGTTGGCAACTTCCTGCAGATAAGCGTTGCCGTGGGTGAGGGGGCCAAGGCGGGCCGCTCGGCCATAAAACACCTCAAGGGATTCAATACCAATGGGAAATGAACAGAGAAAGGGACCGAAGACGGAGAGTCCGCGCCCCGAAAATGCGCACATGCTTCTTGTTTCTTGACATCACCAAAGACTAGGGCATATAGAACCGTCTTCTTTTGATCGGGCCCATAGCTCAGTTGGCAGAGCCCCCGGCTCATAACCGGATGGTCCGAGGTTCGAATCCTCGTGGGCCCACCATCTTTCTTCTTCCCTTTCCCCGGTGGCCGTTTGGCATGATCGCGGAAAAAAGGCTTGTACCACCAAAGGTGTTTCCCTACCTCTACCCGGAAACACCTTTTTTGTTCGTTATCCGGAGCCAGACAAGGGGTTGCCCCATGAGACCAGAACAAGTGATCGCGCGTATCGAAAAGGATGCCCCCCTCCGGCTGGCCGCTTTGTGGGACAAAAGTGGCCTGCAGATACGGGGAAAACGCGGGAATATCTCCCGGATCGCATTGGCTCTGGACCCCACACCGACCACGGTCCGGATGGCTATTGAGCAACAAGCGGACTTCATCCTCACCCACCACCCCCTTTCTCTTAGCCCGAGGTTTCCTGCGGCAAACGACGAGTTGTACAGAACCATGTCCATGGTCATGGAAGAAGGGATATGGCTCTATGCCGCGCACACAACCCTCGATGCCCAGCCGGCCGGGCCGGTGAACTGGCTGGCCGCGTGTCTGGGGCTCAGCTCGACCGGGGTCCTTGAACCGACAACCAAACGGTCAAGCCTTCTGGTGCGTATCCACAAGAACAAGGATCTGCCAAGCCTTGAACACCCCCAGGTCATTTCCCGCCTGGACCACGACCGGATGACGGAGCTCATCGTCTGGAAAGACCAGTGGCCCGGGATCCAAAAAGCCCTTGAAGAACGTACGGGGGGCCCCCTGGAGCATCACGCCGTTGAGCTCGCCTCTCCGGTCGGATCCTACGGGTTCGGATGCATCGGCGACCTGTCCGCCCCCATGCAGTGGTCCTCGTTTAGATCCCTACTGGGCAAGACCCTTGGCACGGCCCACTGGACCCGCATAGGCGCTCCCCCAAAGGAAATAACCCGGATCGCATACTGTCCGGGATCCGGAGGTTCCCTGGGGGCGGGGGCCTTTGACAGGGGGGCCCAGATCTATATAACCGGAGATGTCAAATATCATCAGGCACAGGATATCGAGCACCTGGGAACCACTATCGATGTCGGTCACCACGTGCTTGAGGAGCGCATGATGGATCTCTGGCATACAGCACTGCGCCAGGATCTGGAATCCCGGGACACCGAGGTCACGTTTCTGCCCTCACGTGATCCGCTGCACATTGAAAACGTTCTGGATTGACAGCGACCGGAATCCGCCAAGAAAGACGGCAACGCGCACCATGCTTGCCGTCACGACACAACCAAAACACCGACCATTCCAATTTTTTCCTGAGATCCGCAATTACGGGTACACAAGGAGGATATACCTTTGAGTCTCTATATCGATCAAATACGCCAGCTGGTTATTCTGCAAAAAATCGATTCCCAGATCATCGAAATCGACAAACGGTTGGACGACGCCCCCAAGGAAATCGAAAGCATCGAAAAAGCCGTGGGGGCCAAAAAGGACCGTCTTGCCCAACTCAAGGAACGGGTCGATATTCTGCAGGAACAAAAACTCAAGCTGCAGACGGACATCGACGAGGATGCCGCCCGGATAAAAAAGAGCAAGAATAAACTCATGATGGTCGAGAATACCAAGGAATACCACGCCATGATGAGGGAGATGGACAGCCTGGAAAAAACGAACCGGATGCGTGAAGAGGAAAAGGTCACGCTGATCGAGGACCTCCAGGACCAGGAAACCCTCCATGACGCCCTGGAAACCGAGGCCCAGACCCTGGAGACCGAGCTGGAGGAAAAACGCACGTCCATGGAGCTGGAACTGGGTAAGATGCGGAACAAACGCAAAAAACTCGAAAAAGAGAAAAAAGCCGCATGCGATCTGATCCCCAAACCTATTTTCAAGCGCTATAACCATATCCGGACCAAACTCGACAGCCCGGTCATCGTCTCGGTCACCGACGGCGTGTGCAACGGATGCCACATCAAGATCACGCCCCAGAAATACATCGAATTGCAGAAGGGAGAACAGATCCTAAGCTGTCCCAACTGCCACCGGCTGATCTACTGGGAAGACCATTTCTTCCCCCAGGAAGAGACAAAAAAAGCCAAATAATCAGTGCGCAACGGCCAGAAAATCATCTGGTCGGGAGTCGGACAGACTGTCGCCGTGCCGCGCAGGCAGGGAGGAAAGTCCGGGCTCCACAGGGCAGGACGCTGGATAACGTCCAGCGGGGGTGACCCCGGGAAAGTGCCACAGAAACAAACCGCCCCGCCCTCACGCGTGGGAGCGGGGTAAGGGTGAAAAGGTGGGGTAAGAGCCCACCAGCTGCCGTGGTGACACGGCAGGCTAGGTAAACCCCGTCCGGAGCAAGACCAAATAGGAGGATGGCACGGCCGGCCCGGCCAATGTCCTCGGGTAGGTTGCTTGAGACATGGAGCAATCCATGTCCTAGATGAATGACAGTCATCCCTGCACCCACTTTGACAACCAAGACGGCTTGCAGCCGCATGGTCCATTTTGGCCGTCAAAGTGGGTGCAGGGGGTACAAAACCCGGCTTATCGTCCGACTCCATTTTTTTTTTCGACCCATGGAAACCATGTTGCCAACCGCCCGTTTTCCCGTCTATACGGCATGAAAACGGGCGGTTGACGTTGCGACCAGTTGCACGAGGAAAATCCGGTATGACCGCACAGACACTCTGGGCCATTGTCCTTGCCGCGGGCAGCGGTTCACGGCTTGCCCGCGCCGGCGTCGGGGAGCGCAAACAGTTCATCAAATACCAGGGGGTTCCCCTTTTCTGGCACAGCGTACGGACGTTTTCCCGTATTCCCCAGATCAGGGGGATCGCGCTCGTTGTTTTGGAGGAAGAATTCCACCGGGTCGATACCTGGGTGGAGGATCTCCTGGCCGAAGAGCCACTGGGCATTCCGGTAGTCCGTGTCCCCGGCGGAACGCGCAGACAGGATTCCGTGCACAGGGGGCTGGACCATCTTCCAAGTGACTGCACGCGGGTCCTGGTCCATGACGCAGCCCGTCCTTTCTTTACTCCAGCATGCGTGCACACGCTTATCGGAGCCCTAAAAGACGGTGTCGCCGGGGCTGTACCCGGTTGTGCCGTGACCGACACGGTCAAGGAGGTACGTGCCGATCTGGTCATCAAGACCCTTGAAAGATCCTCCCTGACAGCGGTGCAGACCCCGCAGCTCTTTGACCGTGGAAGTCTCAAACAGGCCCATGAAACGGCGGTCCTAAATGACTGGAAGGTCACGGACGACGCGAGCATGGTGGAAATGATGGATAAAAAAGTAGCCGTCATTCCCGGTGAACCGGGCAATGTCAAAATCACCCATCCCGAAGACTTGCGCCACCTCGCCCCCCCCCGGGATATCCCCGTACCCGTGACCGGTTCCGGATACGACGTGCACAAATACGGCGGTAACCGTCCCATGGTCATCGGCGGGGTACCCATTCCCGCCGGTCCGAACATACAGGCCCACTCCGATGGGGATGTCCTCATGCACGCCCTGTGCGACGCCATCCTCGGGTGCATCGGCCAGGGAGACATCGGTGATCTCTTCCCGGACAGCGATGCGGCCTTTGCAAACATGCCCAGTTCGGTATTTCTGGCCGAGGTCCTCGACCGGGCCCTACAACATGGGTTGACCCTCACCCATGCGGACATGACCGTGGTCGCCCAGACCCCCAAACTGGGGCCGTTCAAGGCCCAGATCAAAAAAAACCTCGCCTGCCTCATGGGGCTGCCCTTTGACCGGGTCAACCTCAAGGCAACGACCGAAGAGGGGCTCGGTTTTACCGGTACCAAACAGGGGATAAAGGCCATGGCCATTGTCACCGGAACCGTTCCAAGCAAGAGTCCGACAACGTAATGTACCCCGCCATTTGCCGTTCACCATGCACCCTGGCCCCTTCTGAGCGCACGGCCTGACCACTTCTTCCCCTTTCTCCCAAACCCGATACAGCCATGCCCACAACTCTGATGACCCCCATCCCCTGGCACACCCGTTTCGCCCCTTCCCCCACCGGGGCAATGCACCTGGGCAATGCCCGAACGGCCATCCTCAACTGGCTCATCGCCAGAAAACACCAAGGCCATTTCAGTGTCCGTCTCGAGGATACGGACAGGGAGCGCTCGAGTTTTTCTTCCGAGGCCTCCATCCTGTCTTCCCTCGCCTGGATGGGCACCGAGCCCGACCATTCGATTGTCCGCCAGAGCACGCGGCTTTACCGCTATCAGGAGGCAGCGCGTTCTCTCATGGACAGGGGGCTGGCCTACCCCTGCTTCTGCACCGAGGCCGAGTTGCAAAAAGACCGGGAGACGGCGGCGGCCAAGGGGTTGCCCCCACGGTACACGGGTACATGTTCCGCTCTTGCACCGGAAGAGGCATGGATCAAAATGGAACAGGGACATCCCTACACCATCCGTTTCCGTGTGGACCAGGATAGCCAGAGCGTCGGATTCCACGACCTGATCAAGGGCGAGATGGCCATCCCCACCCAGGCTTTTGGTGACTTTGTCATCCTTAGGAGCAACGGCTGGCCGAGCTACAATCTGGCCGTCGTGGTCGATGACCTGGACATGGAGATAACACTGGTCCTGCGCGGCGAGGACCATCTGACGAACACGGCCCGGCAAATCCTCCTGTACAAGGCCATGGCCAAAACAACGCCGCATTTCGCCCACCACGGCCTGCTGGTGAACAAGGACCAGCGCAAGCTCTCCAAACGCACAGGGGCCAGGAGTATCCCTGATCTCATGCGTGCAGGCGTCCATCCCCTGGCCCTGGTCCATTATCTTGCAGGACTCTCCGGGGCTATCAAGGGCAAAAAGATCGTCACCTGCCCTGAGGAGCTCGTGGACCGGTTCAATCCCATGCGCCTTGGCCGGGGCAACGGGGTCTTCTTGGCGGAGGAACTCGACCAGTTGAGCCGGGCCTACTGGCACAAACTGGATGCCGAAAAACTTTTTCCACATATCCAGGGACTTGAATCCCTGGGTGCGCCCTGGCAGGAACTGCCCGCCGAACGCAAGACGGCCCTTGTCACCACGGTCCAGCCCAACGCGGCCTGTGGCCACGGTTTCACCCCCCTGCTGGCCCCCCTTGTCCATGACAATGTATGTTACAGCCCCGGGGCCATCGATCTTCTTAGACAGGGACAGAGCAAAAGGATCATCAAAACCTTTCTTGATCTGTTCCTCGGGAGTATCCGCCGGGAGGATTATCCGTCGAACACCCCGTTGCCCCTTGACGGAATCGGCGGGATTCTCAAAGAAACATCCAAACGCGCACAGGTCACGGGCAAAGATCTCTATCTCCCCCTACGCATGGGACTGATGGGGACGAGCCAGGGACCGGAGATCAAACAGCTCTTCGCCGTATTGACCGGCGACCAGATCATCAGCCGGATGCGTGACGCGATCGCTCTTGCAGGCGACCATGATGTTTATACCCCTTAACCCCCTAAAATCTATAAAATTTCCAAAGTCTCTTCAATTGCTGAAATTGCTGAAATTGCTAAAAATCCATCCCATTCGGTCAGCCATACTTTACAGGAAATCCTTCTATGCAACTCTACAATACCATCTCTCGGGAAAAGCAGGAATTCACCCCCATCATCGACAACCATGTTCGCATGTATGTCTGCGGAATCACGGCTTATGACTATTGCCATATCGGCCATGCCCGTTCCTGCGTGGTCTTCGATGTCCTGTACAGATACCTGCTCGCCAAGGACTACAAGGTCACCTTTGTCCGCAACTTTACCGACGTGGACGACAAGATCATCAACCGGGCCAACCGGGAGAACACGACCTCGGACGCCATTGCCGCAACATACATCGATGCATTCTACGAGGACATGGACAAGCTCGGGATCAAGCGTCCCGATATGGAGCCCAGGGCTACCGAGCATATCACCGAGATGATCGGGCTGGTCGAACTGCTCATCGACAGGGGCCATGCCTATGCCACGGACAAGGGGGACGTGTATTACCGGGTGCGGACCTTTGAATCCTATGGCACCCTTTCGGGCCGGCAGATCGAGGATCTCCAGTCGGGCGCGCGCATAGCCCCGGGCGAGGAAAAGGAGGATCCCCTGGATTTCGCACTGTGGAAAGCGGCCAAACCCGGCGAACCCTCATGGGAGAGTCCCTGGGGGCAGGGAAGACCAGGATGGCATCTGGAGTGCTCGGCCATGAGCAAAAAATATCTGGACATGCCCTTTGACATCCACGGCGGCGGCCAGGACCTCTCCTTTCCCCACCACGAAAACGAGAGGGCCCAGAGTGAGGCCGCCTATGGCGTGGAATTTTCCCGTTTCTGGGTCCACAACGGATTCGTCCAGATCAATTCCGAAAAGATGTCCAAATCCCTTGGAAATTTCACGACCATCCGGAACATCTTCGACCACTATCTTCCGGAGGTACTGCGCTTCTTCCTGCTGACCAAACACTATCGCAGCCCATTGGACTACTCCACCGAGGCCATCGACGAGGCGGAAAAAGGGATCAGGCGGATCT
This sequence comes from Desulfoplanes sp., assembly GCF_054921335.1. NCBI lineage: Bacteria > Pseudomonadati > Thermodesulfobacteriota > Desulfovibrionia > Desulfovibrionales > Desulfoplanaceae > Desulfoplanes > Desulfoplanes sp. Next base: position 43,756 of record NZ_JBUDSQ010000017.1, read on the forward strand.
ACACGACCAAATCGCTCATCGAGACGGAACTCGGACGGTCCAAATGGAAAAAGTCCCCGCTGCCCGAAGAGCTCACAGAAGAACTCGGCAAGGCGGAAGAGGGATGGACAAGGGCCATGCAGGACGATCTAAATACTGCAGGAGCCCTGGGGCATGTCTTTACCCTGTCACGGCTGGCAAACCGGATCATGGAAGACAAGAACTGGAAAAAAAGCCAGGCTGCCAAAGAGATTTTTGAGCGGATCCTAGACGACCTGAGCCGCTGGGGAGAGATCCTCGGGATTTTCACCCGACACAGCAAAACCCTGCTCACCGAACTCCGGACCATGAGGGCCAAACGCAAGGGGATCGATGAAAAAAGGGTCATGGAACTCATGGACCAAAGGGGACAGGCAAGAAAAGACAAGGACTTTGCCATGGCCGACACAATCCGTGAAGAGTTGGCTTCCATGGACGTGACCGTTCAGGATACCCCCCAGGGCCCCACCTGGGATGTAGCCTAAAAGAACCCAAACCTCCCATGGTCGATCCGTTACCCCTGGTCCAGCATATCCTGCCGCCCCTTGCTCGGCTTTTGTTCTTTATCTCCCTGGGCATTCTCGTCGGTATCTTCATCGAGAACCTGCGCTGGTCCACGTTCATGGCCAAGCTGGCCACGCCCCTGGTGCGTATCGCCCATCTCCCCCCCCTTTCCGGGGCCAGCTTTGCCATGGCCTTTTTTTCCGGGATCACGGCCAATTCCATGCTGGCCGAAGGGTTTGCCCAAAAAAAAATCACCCGCAAAGGGGTGATCATCTCCAACCTGTTCAACAGTCTACCCATCTATTTTCTGCACCTACCGACCATGGTCATGATCGCCACGCCCCTGCTCAGACAGGCGGCTCCCTTCTATATCGGCCTCACCCTTGCGGCCGCAGGGCTTAGAACATGTATCATGATCGTTTCCTGCAGGGTCTTCCTGCCCCCCCTTCCAGAGGGGTGCGTGACCTGCGAGCTTCCCGAACAAAAAGCCTTCAATATCAAGACGGTGGTCACCTCGACCCTTTCGCGCTTTGCAAAACGGATGGAGCGGATCGTCCTGGTCACCGTGCCCATCTATGTTCTGGTCTTTCTCGCCTCGGACATGGGCGTGTTCGCATGGATCGAATCGGCCATTGGTGCCCATGCCCACGCCCTTTCCTGGTTCCCCACCGAGGCCGTGGGAGTGATCGCTCTGCAGGTCAGCGGTGAATTTTCCGCAGGCGCAGCCGCTGCCGGGGCCCTTCTTGAAAACGGACTCATCTCGGTCAAGTCCATCGTCCTCGCCCTTGTCGTCGGCAACATCCTCTCCTCTCCCATGCGTGCGTTCAGGCACCAGCTTCCGGTCTATGCCGGCATCTTCAAGCCCGGCCTGGCCATGCAGCTGATCGTGGCCAACCAGGGACTGCGCATCGGATCGCTCGCCGTCCTCGGAATTCTGTACGCGGCGTGGGGGTAAGGAGAAGTAGAATGTACCATAAAGGAACGCATACATGCCGGCCCGGTGGAATGCCATTGCTGCCCAATGTCACCATGCCTACACCTAACACCTAAAACCGCCCCCCTCTACTTCCCTCCCATCCTTCCAAAATATTCCCGCAACTTTCCGACAACATACTCATGCCCTCCAGGCCCATGGGGGACCAGACAATTGGAACAATCCTTGATTCCGTTTTCGAGCATGGTGAAGTTTCCACCGCAATCCTTCCAAAAGATAACGTACAGTGGGCAATAACAATGCTTGCAGTTGAAGGTTTGCGGGTCGGCCCCCGGGTGGCAGGGGAAATAGGGGCAATTCAGGTTCTGGCAAAAACTTTCCGTCCCGGAGACAGCACGCACCAATCCGTCCATTAAAAAACTCCCTACAAACATGTTGGAATGTTTATTTAAAACAGCCGGCCAGCCCCTGCGTCGACAAATAGTTACTGCCCGACTCCGGATTTTCCGGAAACACCACCGTGGATCACGGTTGGATATGGGTGGAATCATTGTCAACACTCAGGAATCATATCCATTTTTTTGCGTGGCATTTTTCTTGTTTTGTCTTGGGTAATTGTACCCAAGGAGGACCGATCCATGCCCACTGAAAACTCTCCCCTGCTCCCGCTCATGTTGATGCTCTTTTGCTGTGCCATTTTGTACCCTTCACAATCAAACTCCTACTCATCGAACCTCCTTGTCCCCGGGGGGTCCCACAACCTTGGTCAGGAATTCCCGGAATTTTCTCTGGCAAGACCGAACATGGTCCCAGCACAAACGATAATGCCCCCGAACTACCCATCCTCGGGAATGTTCCTTCCCACAGGGATTGCCAGGGGCGGGCAAAAAAATCCAAGGAAAAGGGCAGAAAATTTTTTTATGCCGGACCACAATGCAACACACCGATCGGTCTATCCCTGGCCGAGTCTTCCGTATCCGGCCGCGGGCAATCGGATCTCGGGAGGTCAATCTAACCGTTCAGGTCCATGGTCGCAGGCCTATCGTGGCAACAAGAACCAGACAGGTGAGAGATACCGGACACAACCGAACGAAGACCAAACCGTCCCTGCGTCAACGACCCAAACCCCGTTACCCTTGGCCTCATGGCTTTTGAGCGCGGCAATCTTCACCCTGATGGGGTTCAGCCGGAAACCCTGCTGACCCCTCGAAAAGATCTCAATACCGACCTCTCCCGGCCCCTGCATATGTGGGATATCCCACATATGCAGGGGCCTTTCCAATCCCGCCTGATTACTTGCCAGATCCGTTGTGCTTCTTATATGTCTTTGTCCCACTCCTGCATCCCGGCCTCCCCCGTTTTTTGAGCGCACGGGAATAGCAAACCAATCAATACAACGGACCACGCATGCACTCCATACAGATCCACGGTGCCAAACAGCACAATCTGAAAAACCTCGACATGGATATCCCGCGCGATCAGCTGGTCGTCGTCTGTGGTCCGTCGGGATCGGGAAAATCCACCCTCGCCTTCGACATCATCTATGCCGAGGGACAGAGAAGATATGTCGAGTCCCTATCGGCCTATGCCAGACAGTTCCTTCCCCAACTCGACAAGCCCGATGTAGAATTGATCGAAGGACTTTCGCCGGCTATTTCCCTCGAACAGGGGACCACCTCCAAAAACCCCAGATCCACCGTGGGAACGGTCACCGAGATATATGATTTCCTGCGCGTTTTCTTTGCCCGACTGGGCACCCCCTACTGCCCTGAATGCGGTCGCCCCATCGAACCCCAGACCAGCGATGAGATAATAAGCGATATCATGAACCTGGAAGAGGCCAGCAGATTTCTGCTCCTCGCCCCCATGGTCGAGCACAAAAAAGGAACCCACGCGGAGCTTCTACAAAAGCTCAAAAAACAGGGGTTTGTCCGGGCAAGCGTTGACGGGGACATCGTGCCCCTTGACCCCCTGCCTTCTCTGGAAAAGAACAAACGTCACACCATTTTCCTTGTGGTCGACCGGTTGGTGGTCAAGAAGGATATGCGCAAACGACTGGCCGATTCCGTGGAGCTCGGCCTGCAATACGGCCAAGGACGGATCGCCGTGCAGGTGGTGGGGGGGCAAGAGACCGTCTTTAGCACCGAAGCGGTCTGTCCGGCCTGCAAGATCAGTCTGCCCAAACCCTCGCCCCAGCTTTTTTCCTTCAACAGCCCCCAGGGTGCCTGTCCGGCCTGTTCCGGACTCGGGAGCGTGGAATATTTCGAGCCCGACCTGTTGGCCCCGAACAAGGGTCTGGGTCTTTCAAAGGGCGGGATCATTCCCTGGAAAAAGCCGCGCATATTTGCACGGTTCAAGGATGATCTGGCCCGGCTTGGAAAGGCCCATGGGTTCACCCTGACGACCCCGCTCGGGGAATTCTCTCCCAGTGCCAGCCAACACCTCTTCCAGGGCGATGCAAAAAACGACTGGCCCGGAGTCCTCGCGCTCATGGAACAGGGCCAGGCCTACGGCTCTATCTGGCGGGACGAACTGGCCCGCTTCAGACAGACCACCGAGTGTGCTGCGTGCCATGGGGCCCGCCTGTGTCCCGAAGCCCTGGCCGTCAAAATCGAGAACGCAAGTATCGAGGACCTCTGCTCCTGGTCCATTTCCCGGACCCTAACCTGGCTTGAAAAACTGACCTTTTCCGGGGTGAAGAAAAAGATCGCCGCACCGCTGCTCAAGGAACTCTGCCACCGCTTGTCCTTTCTGGTCAACGTGGGTCTGGATTACATCAACCTTGGACGGAACATGTCCACGCTTTCCGGGGGTGAGGCACAAAGGATCAGGCTGGCCGGCCAGCTTGGATCAGGGCTCGTGGGGGTGACCTATGTGCTGGACGAGCCGAGTATCGGTCTGCATCCCAGCGACAATGCCCGGCTCATAGATACCCTGCGCAGCTTGCAGAAAAGGGGAAACACCGTTCTCGTGGTCGAACACGACGAACCGACCATCCGGGCAGCCGACCACATCATAGAGCTCGGCCCCGGTTCCGGTTTTCTGGGCGGGGAACTCATCTATTCCGGTGACGTCCAGGGCCTTTTGGAGCACGCCCCCTCGTTGACCGGAAAATACCTGCGCGGCGAGCTGTCCATACCCAGGCCCCAAAAACGCAGACCGTCCAAAGGATTTCTCGAGATCCAAAACGTTTCCACCAATAATTTAAAGAACATCGACTGTTCCATTCCCCTGGGAAGCCTGGTCTGTGTGACCGGGGTATCCGGTTCGGGAAAGAGTTCGCTGGTCATGGACTCTATCTATAAACACATCGCCCTGGCCAGGGGGATCAAGGTGGAGCGGCCGGGAAAGATTGGCGGAGCACAAGGACTCGATGCCATCGAAAAGATCATTCTCATCGACCAGACCCCCATCGGACGGACACCCCGGTCCAACCCGGCGACCTATACCAAGATATTCGATGAAATCCGGAAAATATTCGCCTCGACCAAGGAAGCCCGCAAACGCGGGTATGCCCCCGGACGTTTCAGCTTCAATGTCCGCGGGGGACGCTGCGAGGCCTGCCAGGGAGACGGGCAGATCCGCGTGGAGATGCACTTTCTTCCGGACGTCTTTGTCACCTGCGAGGTCTGCGGGGGGAAACGGTACAACCGTGAGACACTCGATGTGACCTACAGGGGCAAAAACATTGCCGACGTGCTTGGAATGACCGTACGCCAGGCCAGAGAATTCTTTGATCCGTATCCACTCCTGCACCGCAGACTCGGGGTGCTCGAAGAGGTCGGGCTGGAGTATATTCGCCTGGGGCAGCCCGCGACCACCCTTTCCGGCGGGGAGGCCCAGCGGATCAAAATATCCCGGGAACTCGGCAAAAAGAGACTCCCCGGAACCCTGTACATCCTCGACGAACCGACCACTGGTCTGCATATGCACGAGGTGGGCAAGCTGATCCATGTCATGAACCGTCTCGTGGACAAGGGGGCCTCGGTTCTGGTCATCGAGCACAATCTGGACGTCATCGGAGCTTCCGACCATGTCATCGACCTTGGACCAGGCGGCGGAGAATACGGTGGAACCATCGTCGCCCAGGGAACCCCGGAGGAAATCTCTGAGGATAACCATTCGGCAACCGGCAATTTTTTGCGTGGACATTGGGAAGACTGATCGGGAGAAAACGGACGGGGTCTCCTGCCCCTTTTGGCGAACGGCCTGATCCAAGAACAACAAACAGTAAAACAACCGATAACCGCACGAAACGTGGGGCGTAAGGAACAACGCGGCACCTTCCGCATCCCCTTACGCCCCACGTTGCATGGTCTACAACCTACCCCACAACGTACAACCTACCCCCGTTCCATCTTGGTGCCCAGATCGGGGCCCCCTTCTTCCATGAGCATCTCTATGGCCAGATCCGCGGTGTCTTCGGCGTTGAAAACCCGTGTGAGCAGATCATAGGTGAACGTTTCCACCCCTTTGGCCATACGTTCGCGGATATCCCTGGGAAGCCCGAGCAAACGGTTCTCAAAGGATTTGTTGATTTTCTTGTAATTCCCACCGGAAAATCCTTGCGTGTCCGCATAGGCGACCATCTCCTGCCAGACATCCATGGGAACCCCCTTGTCGGGTTCCTTGATGAACGCCCCGGCATCATCGAGCTGGGCATTGCCGTAGTCATTGACCCTGACCCCCCAGGAGATCATCTGCAGGGCCGTGGCCACGTTGGCCTTGGTCGTTCTGGTCGATGCGGCAATCGCCTTGAGCCTTTCGGAATTGTTCCCTGAGGTTCCATGCTGGGCCCCGGATATCTTGTACCCGGACAGGGTATCATGGATCTGCCGGGTCAATTCCACCTGGATCCCCTGGCCTTCTTTTTCGATCCCATGGGTCGTTCCGTTGTTCAGAGCGATCCAGTCCGGATAGAGTTCATGGTCCACAAGCCCCTTGATCAGGTACAAGGCCTCCTCGGGCGTGGAGAGTCCCTCCTTGCCCTTTATCTCCCCAACCTCTGTCTCGTATCCGGCCCAGGTGGGGATCAATGGAGCGAGTTCCAGGTTGGCGTGCAGATTCTCCCTGTCCGGAAGATGGGACGCATCGATGGCGATGGAGGTCACTCCGGCGTCAAACAGCGAAGGGATCTCGGTCCTGCCCCGTTCAACGTCCGCACCCCCCTTGATGGCATAATGGTCCGCATGGATGGCCACGGGTACCCTGATATCCATGGCATTGCACACATAATCGACCTTGCGGGCCAGATTCCAGAACGAGGTGTCGCAATAGGCCTTCTCTCCTCCCTCCGACTTGGCGATTTCAAGTATGACGGCCGCATTGGCCCGTTCCGCCGCCGCGAGCACACCCTGGATGACGGAGAGGTTGCGGCCGTTGGCGGCGATGGTCATGGCCCGGGATTTGGCCCGGAGCGCACGATCGACAGCCTTGCCGCTGACAATAAGGGCCCGTGAATTTGGGAAAAGCCTTTCAATGTTCGGAGGACGACCAATGGTCAGCACATGTTCAAAAGCGGTTTCGGAAATGGATCTCGGCATCAGATACCTCCTTGGCTCGACAGAGTTGAGAGACCGGCGATAAGCGCGCACAAACGAAGAACAACCATCTTCAAAAGTAACATGGCATCAATAGGTATGAATATGCCATAAAACAGCCGGGATGACAAAGGATATTCCCAAAAAATCCATCCATTCACCATAGCTCGTTTCCAGCCATCATCCTCCAGATTCCATTGAGCGCACCCCTCGCCGATCAAGGGATGGGGTATGGATCACAACCGGGCCGGGGACCGTTGGCGTGCTGCGTCATCGAGTCCGGAGACCAGATAAAAAAAAGAATACCGGTCCTATCCGCGGATAGGACCGGTATTCTTTTTGGGTACGGCCACAAACAAGGGACCCAGCTGTTCTTTTTCTTCCTACAAAATACCCTACAGACGCCAAACAGTGATCTTTCGGCTCCCTGCTTTTTTCTGGTCAAGTATCCCTTTGATATCACCGACGATCGATTTTTCCGGATCCCTGAACATCGAGGTGAGGGCCCCACCCCCCAGCTCCTTGTATGCATCGTGGGCAACGGCAATGACCAGGCCGTCAAGCCGTGTGAGCCTTTCCAGGGGCTCGAGTTCGATACCGTAGTATTCTTTGGCCTCCAGCTTGTCGGCATAGGCATCGTGTACCAGGACCTCACAGCCAAACTCCTCGAGTTCGGCGACAATGTCCGTGACCCGCGTGTTGCGCAAATCCGGACAGTTTTCCTTGAAGGTCAACCCAAGGACACCGACTCTGGCCCCCTTGATGGTGCAGCTTCTGCGGATCATCTTTTTGACCATGGTTTGGGCGACAAAGGGGCCCATGGAATCGTTGATCCGGCGACCGGAAAGGATGACCTCGGGGTGATACCCCAGTTCCTCGGCCTTGAAGGTCAGATAATAGGGATCCACGCCAATGCAGTGGCCACCGACAAGCCCGGGACGGAAAGGAAGAAAATTCCACTTGGTTCCGGCGGCCTCGAGAACCTCGAGGGTATCGATATCCATCATGGCAAAGATCCGTGAGAGCTCGTTCATCAGTGCGATATTGAGATCACGCTGGGTGTTCTCGATAACCTTGGCCGCCTCGGCGACCTTGATGGAGGACGCCTCATGGGTACCCGCCTGGACCACGGTGGAATACAGCTCCCCGAGCAGGGAGGTGACCTGGGGATTTTGCCCGGCAACGATCTTGGTGATCGTTTCAAGGGTATGGACCTTGTCGCCCGGATTGATGCGCTCAGGGGAATACCCGAGAAAAAAATCCTCACCACACACCAGGCCGGACTCCTTTTCCAGAATCGGGCCGCAGATGTCGTCGGTCACCCCGGGATAGACCGTGGATTCAAAAACAACCACGGTATTTTTGCCAAGATTTTTGCCCACAACGGTGGAGGCACTGACGACCGGGGTCAAATCCGGGCGTCTGTTCCTGTCAATGGGTGTGGGAACGGCAACGATGACGGCTCCGGCACGCTCGATGGCCGAGGGGTCCGAGGTCAGCTCCATGCTCACGGCTTGTAGCCGTTCATCCTCCACTTCCAGGGTGCGGTCCTCACCGTTTTCGAGCTGGGCAATACGGTCCGTATTGATATCAAAACCGATGACATCAAAGTGCTCGGCAAAAGCGACCGCCAGGGGGAGGCCGACATACCCAAGACCGACAACGGCGACAGGCAACCTTTTATTCTTGAGATCAGAGTAGGTAATCATAAAATTATCATTTGGTTATATTTTGGCACTGTTATTTCTCACCGGCCCTCAACGTCCTCTCTTCCCGATCGAGATAGTTCACCACATAATCGGCCGCAGCATCCTCGAGGCTCTGCATCCCGAGCCGGCATCCGGCGGCACGCAGTCGGTCCATGTCCGCATGGGTGTAGTACTGGTATTTATCCCGGATCGCCTCCGGCATATCCACGTACCCGATGGACGGATCCTTGTCCATGGCCCTGAAAACGGCCAAGACGAGATCGTTCCAGGTTCTGGCCTGGCCGGTCCCCACATTATAGATCCCGTTTACCCCCCCGTGGGTCATAAGCCACCACATCACGTCGACACAATCCTTGACATACACGAAGTCACGCTTCTGCTCACCGTGTTTGTAATCGGGCCGGTAGGACTTGAAAAGCCCCATCTTTCCCGTTGCGGTTATCTGATGGTATGCCTTGCAGACCACGCTCTTCATATCATCTTTGTGGTATTCGTTCGGACCGAACACGTTGAAGAACTTGAGCCCGACCACCTTGTCGAGCAGGCCGTTTTTCTTCACCCAGAGGTCGAAGAGCTGCTTGGAATACCCATACATATTAAGTGGCACCAGGTCGTCCATCTTTCCGGGATCGTCGTCAAACCCTTGTGATCCGTCGCCATACGTAGAGGCCGAGCTGGCATAAATGAACCGGGCCCTTTTATCGAGGGCGAATCCGGCCAGGGTGCGGGTGTAGTGGAAATTGTTGTCCATCAGGTAATCGGCGTCCTGCTCCGTGGTGGATGAGCAGGCCCCCATATGGACAATCCCCTCGACAGAGCCACATATTCCGCCACTGCGCACCTTGTCGATAAAGACGGATTTATGCATGTAGTCCGAGTACCTCAGCCCCACAAGGTTCTTCCATTTGGACCCGGTGCTCAAATTGTCGACCACAAGGATATCCTCGATCCCCATACGATTCAGTTTCCAGACCATCGCGCTGCCGATGAACCCGGCCCCACCTGTGACAATATACATATTTCAACGACTCCTTGAACCCTCGGTATTGTGTTATGATCAAGACATGCTTTCTGCCCGGCCTGGGTATCCGCCCGAGCGTCTCTGTAGAACGCCATCTAATCCCAATCCGGAAAATACTCAAATATTCATCCACCGCCGCAACGATTGCGGACCGCAAGCATTCCAGCTAAGATACTTTTTACACATTTGTATTTTTAGTAGCAATTCCCGGTAAAAATAGTCATAAAGGCAATCATTCCGGATAGATTCACAGCAGCGATCCAAGGATCACCCGTTTTATCGAGCCCCGGGAGACGAAAAAAAGCAAAGGGGTTGGCCTGGGTCTTTCCGGACCGGAATTTCCTGTATTTTTAGTCACCTGTTATCATGTTGAGGAACTACCTATGCTCGCCATCGTCGATTACCGGGCCGGCAACCTGACAAGTGTCCGCCGTGCCCTTGATCATCTCGGCATCCCCTGTACCATCACCGATGATCCGGAGACCATCACCCAGGCCGACGGGGTCATTTTTCCCGGTGTCGGTGCCGCTGGTTCGGCCATGGACCACCTGAAAAAAACCGGACTGGACGCAACCATCACCTGGTGCGCCGCCAACAAACGACCACTCCTCGGCATCTGCCTGGGCTGTCAGATCATCCTCGAGCACAGCCGTGAAAACGATACCCGGACACTCGGGATCATTCCCGGCGAGTGCATTCCCTTCCCCCCCGGTCTAAAAGAGGAAAATGGCGAGCCCATCCGGATACCGCATATGGGCTGGAACCAGATCCGGTTGCACCACCCCTGCCCTCTGTTCAAAGAAATCCCGCATGGTGCAGAATTCTATTTTGTGCACAGCTACTACACACAACCCGATGACGACCACACCATAGCCACTACCCGTTACGGACAGGATTTCTGCTCCGTCCTCGGCCGGGAAGGACTGTGGGCGGTGCAGTTCCACCCGGAAAAAAGCGGACGTCCGGGGCTCAAAATTCTACAAAACTTCGCAACATATTGCAGGGAGAAGAACAATGCTCAGTAAACGGATCATTCCCTGCCTCGATGTCAGGAACGGCAAACTGACCAAAGGGATCAAATTCAAGGGCAACGTGGACATCGGCGATCCGGTTGGAACGGCCCGCATATACTATGAACAGGGGGCCGACGAGATCGTCTTCTACGACATTACCGCCTCTGCTGAACACCGGGGGATCATGCTCAAGGTGGTCGAAGAAGTGGCCAAGACCATCTTCATTCCCTTTTCCGTAGGAGGGGGCATACGCACCCTCGAAGACATGCGCGCCGTTATCGGGGCCGGCGCGGAAAAGATCTCCGTCAACTCCGCTGCAGTAAAGACACCGGAAATCATCACCCAGGGGGCCACGGCCTTTGGCTCACAATGTGTTGTCGTGGGCATGGACGTCCTCAAGGTGGAACAGACCGGGGCCATCCCCTCGGGATATGAGATCGTCATCCACGGCGGCCGCAAACATATGGGGATCGATGCCCTATGGTGGGCCAAGCACGTCGTTGAACTCGGCGCCGGCGAAATCTGCCTCAATTCCATCGACGCCGATGGTACCAAGGATGGATACGAACTCGATCTGACCAGGATGATCGTGGACAACGTCAATGTCCCGATAATCGCCTCGGGCGGAGCGGGAACCCCCGAACACATGGTCGAGGCCGTGACAACCGGAGGGGCCTCAGCGGCCCTGATCGCCTCCATCGTGCACTACGGAGAGTACACCATATCCGCGATCAAGGACCATATGGCAAACCAGGGGGTGAAGGTGCGCTCTGTTTGGTAACACACCCCTATCCTGTTTTTGGCTACGCAACCGGGCATCCCCAAGGAACGGGATGCCCGGTTTTTTTGCATTTTGGGGAACCTGAAACACGGCACTCCCCAAGCCACGCTTGAAAAAATCCAAATCGGGCATGAATTTTTCTTCGCAAAGAAACCATATCCGCAACAAATTCTCGCCAACTTTTCGGATTAAAAGACAATCAAAATCCAGCAAAAAACGGCATACATTTTGAAAAACTTAATCCTATCAGATCCCCGTCGCCTTTATACTCCGGGCCCTAAAATAGATTTCTGTAGTAAAAAAACAATAGCCCCTTAAAAT
>NZ_JBUDSQ010000018.1:0-55588 GCF_054921335.1 Desulfoplanes sp.
TTGTATTGGTAGCGGGGACCGGATTTGAACCGATGACCTTCGGGTTATGAGCCCGACGAGCTACCATACTGCTCCACCCCGCAACAAGTGAAACGCTTGTTTATACACACAGATGGTGGATGTCAATAGATTCTTTTCGCTAAAGCAGAATATGGACCGGAAAGGTAGTTGTGAAGAATATTGATCGGATAGGAAATCCCGGCTGGGAAATAAAGGGGGGTCGCTGAAAAAACAGGGCAGTTGGGGCTTGTCTTTTGTCCCGATCTGTGCTCAATCTTCCGCCCTTGCAGTCGTGAAGAGCTTTAACCCATGGCAGGTTTATGAGTCCGGTCGTCACTGTCGCATTCCTGGCCCTAGGGCTGGGGATGCAGTTCGTGTTTTTGGGATTTTTGTTTTTTGACACACACGCCAGGTTCCAGGCCCACCAAAAGGCCGCTGTCGTGGCCTGTGCGTCAGGTTTTTTAGGCACATGCATTATCGGTATTCTGGCATTTTTCCGGCACGATGTGGTCCTGTTGGCGGGCGAGGTGTTGGCCATGCTCACCGGGATGATTTTGTTCTACAGGGTCATCAAGCGGGAGGAATAATCCCCACCCTCGCGGGAGAAGCGCCCAGGCCCTGAGTGGCCCGTCAGCTTGACGTTAATGCAATTCAAGGATAAAAAAATAAGTTACTTTTATTTTATTTGAGGAGAGTAAAATGAAACGCACCTACCAGCCAAGCAAGATCAAAAGAAAAAGAACCCACGGTTTTCTCGTCCGTTCCGCCACCAAGGGCGGCCGGGCTATTCTGAAAAGAAGACGCGCAAAGGGGCGGAAAAGATTAGCCGTCTAAGGTTTCCCAAAACGTATCATCTGATCCGACGGTCCCAGTTCCAGTCATGCTATTCACGGGGCCGTCGGTATTTTACGTCCCGTTTCATCCTGTTTGTCCGCCCCCGGGAGGATCACGGACCGTGGAGGCTCGGTCTCGCCGTGAGCAAGAAAGTGGGAAATGCCGTCCAGCGTAACCGTATAAAGCGGGTTGTGCGGGAATTTTTCCGTCTCCAGCAGAACCGTATTCCATCCGGTATCGATTATGTCGTGATTCCCAAGCGGAATGTTCGTGCCTTTGACCTTGTTTACGAACAGGTTGCAGAGGAACTGGGAACATTCATATTCCAACAACTCTCTGGCCGTGTGTCGCGGTCGGTTCATACCGATCTGTGACCTTCCGGTTCCCATGCGACATTTTCTCGCCAAATCCATTTCCATCTATCAGTCCTTGATTTCCCCCCTGTATCCCCCGTGCTGTCGTTTTGTTCCCACCTGTTCCGAATATGCCAAAGAAGCCTTTTTGGTACATGGTGCATGCAGGGGAATCTGTTTGGCGTTGAAAAGAATCGTCCGTTGTCATCCGTTGTGCAAAGGCGGATTCGATCCGGTTCCTTTGCCCGGACCCAGCCCAACCATCAGCCGTGTAAAAGAGAAAACATCACATGGATAACAGTCGTGTCGTACTTGCCGTAGCCCTGTCGATCGGGGTTTTGCTGGTCTGGAACTGGCTCTTTCCGCCGGTTCAGCAACCGCCGGTCCAAACACCCGAGCCCGTACAGTCGCAAACGGCTCAGGCTCCTGAAGCCACGGAAAAATCGCCCGTGCAAAAAGCCGAAAAGGGTCCTGCACCCAGTCGGCCGAACGCCGCCTTCACCCCCACCGAGGGCAAGAACGTGGTTGTGGACACGCCGTTGTACAGGGTGGTTCTGAATACGGACGGCGGAATTTTGGAGCACTTCGTCCTTAAGAAATACAGAGAGACTATTGCCAAGGATTCCCCGAACATCGATCTGGTCACTCCCGCGTCCCTGAACAGGGCCCCGTTGGGTATCAGCTGGAACCGTACTCCCGCATGGAGTGAGGGGGTCTGGGGGTTTGCGGGCAAGGACCTTACCCTGGACGGCCAAGAGGAGGGGACCCTGACGTTCACCGGCAAGCTCGGCTCGGTGACGTTTATCCGCACGCTCTCCTTTGGCGCGGACCGGTATGAGATCGATGAGACCATCGAGGTGGTCAACACGACCCAGGCCCAGGTTTCGGGAGAGCTGGATTTTTCTCTGGCCAGCACGGGCCTTTCCAGCAAGGATGACCGTTACAATCAGAACCTGGTCGCCTTTTTATCCTCCCAGGGGCTTGAAGAGGAGAACGATGAGGACGATCTGAAAACGGGGATCGCCCTTCCTGCGGGCAATGCGCTCAAGTGGGCGGGTATCGAGAACAACTATTTCATCCTCGCCCTGGCCCCCATGTCAGGCGACATGGGCATCAAGGCCAAGTTGGACGGGGACGTCTACCGTCTTCTCGTGGGCCAGAATATGATCATCGAGCCGGGACAGGGACAATCGCTTTCCTGCACCTATTATCTCGGACCGAAAAAGAATTCGGCCATGGCCGTTGCTCCCAACGAGCTCAAACGGTCCATCCATTACGGATGGTTCGATATCATTGCCAAGCCGCTGATTGTCGGGCTGAACTTTCTGAATAACTACGTCAACAATTACGGTGTGGCGATTATCATCCTGACCTTCCTCATCAAGATCCTTTTCTGGCCCTTGTCGCAGAAGAGCTACAAGTCCATGGAAAAGATGAAGAAGATCCAGCCTCTCATGGCCCAGGTGCGTGAAAAGTACAAGGATGACCGCGATCAGATGAACAAGGAGGTCATGCAGCTGTACAAGGCGCACAAGGTCAATCCTGCCGGTGGGTGTCTGCCCATGGTCCTGCAGATTCCCGTGTTCTTCGCCCTGTACCAGGCTCTGCTCGGGGCCATCGAGCTCCGTCATGCCCCGTTCATCGCCCATCTTCCGTTCACCGATCTGGTCTGGTTGGCGGATCTCTCGGCAAAGGATCCCCTGTATATCACGCCGATAGTCATGGGGGCGACCATGTTTTTGCAGCAAAAGATGACCCCCACTGCCGGTGATCCGACCCAGGCGAAGATCATGCTGTTCATGCCTATCGTGTTTACGTTTATCTTTTTGAATTTTCCGTCCGGCCTTGTTGTCTACTGGATGGTCAACAACATTCTTTCCATTGCCCAGCAATGGATGATCTCTCGGAAAGTATAGTGGAATCTGGTTTGGTTGTATTTGCCAACCCGCCCCGTTCGCAACATCGTGTATAGATTGTACTCCGGCAAACGGGGTGCGTGCAGACGATGTCCGCACCCCCGTTCCAATGTATCGAGATGGACAACGCCCCGGATTTTCGCTGGGATTATGGGCGCACACAAAAGATGCCAATAGAAGCAAGCCGGTTGCTGCGGAGAGGCGATAGCAAGGAGTCGTTATGAGCGAGTACAAGAGTTTTCAGGGCAAGCAGGTGGATGATGCCATTGCCTTGGCCTGTCGTCATTTCAGCTGTTCACGTGAGGAATTGGAGATTGAAATCGTCAGCGGAGGGTCCTCGGGTATTTTTGGACTCGTTGGCGTGAAGAAGGCCCAGATAAAGGCCAGATTGCGGCAAGCACCCAAGCCGAAAAAGACCGGAGTCCCAGGGAAAGGCGAACAAGCCCCCGATGTTTCCCCAAAGGGTGGGCGGGAGTCCGGAAAGAACAAGGGTGGTTCCAAGGCTGGTCCCAAAAAGAAGGACAAGCCCTCGCAGAAACAGGAAGAAGGTAGGACAAAGAAAACGTCCCCTCGGGCGGAGCGTGGAAAGACGGCTCCAAAGCCGCCGCGACAGGAACCCCCGAGCAGCTCTGTCCATACGCAAGAGAGCGTTCCTGGAACAACGCAGGAGCCGGTCAAAAATGGGCGTCCCAAGCCAAAAGAGCAAACCACTCCGACCAAAGAGGATGTTCGACCGGCCAATAAGGACATCGATACTCAGGCGGCAAGGGAACACATCATTACCAGCACAAAAATGCTTTTGACCAATATTGCCGATGGGTGTGACATCCGGGTGGACATGGACCGGATGCCCATAGAAGTGGTCATCGAGGATGAGGCCAATTCCGGGCTGATTATCGGACGGGATGGCCAGACCATCTCGGCCATGCAGTATCTTTTGAATCGGATCGTCTCCCGGAAGTTTCCCGGAATCAATCGCATCCAGCTCGATGCAGGGGACTACCGGGAAAAGCAGGATGAGCAGCTGCGCAAGACCGCGTTGTTCCTTGCCCAGAAGGCTAAATCCAGTCATAGGACCCAGAGCACCCGTCCCCTGAGTTCGTACCACCGTAGGGTCGTGCACATGACCCTGCAGGAGGACCGGGAGATAATGACCCGGAGCAAGGGGGACGGCCCCATGAAACGGGTACTGGTCATGGCCCGGCGCAAGAAGAATAACCAGAATGGCGCTCACAACCAAGGCCACAACGGCAACGCACGCGGACCTGCCGACCAGGTCGAACAGACGGAGAAGACAGCCGAAAATCAGGCCTCGTGACCGTTGAACGGTTCGGCTGGATCGAGGAAACAACCAACAAGGCAGGGCCGTAGGCTCTGCCTTGTTGCGTATGGAGGGGATAACTTTCCGCGCGGAAATAACCGTATCGTACCATTTCCACGTTGTTCTGAGTCCATGGCATGTCAGGTAGAAGCGGCTTCCAGCCGCTTTTCTCCGGTTAGAACTTAGTAAAAATGGTACCACGTCGTAAAAGGGATCTTGGGCGAGTATCGTTCTTCACGGCGTAGGCCGGGATCTCGATGGACAGGATATGGCCGAGACGGCAATATCACGCCGGATCTGGAGAGATCCCGGAACAAGCCCGGGATACCATCCCGTCGGGCCCTGCCGTTGTCGATTTTTCCCTTCTGTTTTCTCTCTCCTCTATCGCTGTGGGTCCAGACGGGGGGTGCGACCGCCCTTCTTGGTCGCAGCTGTCAGAATACCCAAGGAAACAAAGCATATGCAGACAACCATCGCTGCCATCGCCACCCCACTCGGGACCGGAGGGGTCGGGATCATACGGATCAGCGGCCCTGAAAGCCGGAGTCTCGGGCTGGCCCTCTTTTGTTCGTCGCGACCGGGATTCACCGATTTCAGGCCCTATACCCTGCACCACGGCCAGGTCGTGGATGGAATGGACAATCCCCTGGATGAGGTCCTGGTCAGCTATATGCCCGGTCCGGGATCGTACACCGGGGAGGACGTGGTGGAAATCAACTGCCACGGAGGGCCGCTGGTTCTCCAGGCCGTGCTTGAACGGGTCCTCGATCTGGGCGCTGATCCTGCTGGACCGGGAGAATTTACCAAGCGGGCCTTTCTGAACGGACGTCTCGACCTGACCCAGGCCGAGGCCGTGGCCGAGATGATCGGGGGCCGTTCCACCCAGGGATTGGCCATGGCCGCCTCCAAGCTGGGGGGGCTTCTGGGGGAAAAATTGCGTGGCCTGCGTGGAGATCTCGAGGGGTTGAAAAGGGAACTCTGCGTCGCCGTGGATTTTCCCGAGGACGAGATTGAATGTCTGGAGCCTGGAGACTTTGCTCAACGGGTCCAAACCGTAGTCTTGGAAACAAGGGAGCTGGTAAGGGCCTATGGACGGAACCGATGCTGGCGGGAAGGGGCCCTGGTTGTTCTGGCCGGCCGGGTCAATGCGGGCAAGTCGAGTCTGATGAATGCGCTCCTGGGCCGGGACCGGGCCATCGTCACCGAGGTGCCGGGGACGACCAGGGATTATTTGGAAGAGACCATCGTGCTCGGTGGAATGACGGTCCGCCTCGTGGACACGGCCGGCCTGCGAGAATCCGGTGACCGGGTGGAGCGGGTCGGGATGGAGCGGACCCGGGCCCTGGTGGAAGGGGCGGATCTGGTCCTCCTGCTCATCGACGGTGGAAAGGGGCCGGACGAGGAAGACAGGGGGCTGGTCCGGATTCTGCCAAGGGAAAAACTCATCGTCGTCGGGAACAAGATGGATGTTTGCGGAGAAGAACCCGCCTGGAAAAAGAAATGGGAGGAGGCGGGACATCCTTTGATCATGCTCTCGGCCAAACAAGGGACCCACCTGGACCGGCTGGAAGAGACCATTGTCCACCGGATTACCAAAGAACAGCCAGAACCCGACCAGGGCGGACTGGTTCCCAACCTGCGTCAGAAAAAAGGGTTGGAAAAGGGGGGTGGGGCATTGGAGGTTTTGCTGCAGGATCTGGAGGCAGGGATCCCCTATGATTTGCTGGCCGTGCATCTGGACGCGGCCTGCGCGGCGTTCATGGAACTGACCGGAGAGATCACCCCGGATGAGGTGCTCAACGCGATTTTTGATGATTTTTGTATTGGGAAATGAGGGAGTATCGTTCCGGGGATGGGGAAACAGGGCACGGCGCGCCGTGCCCCTACGGGCGGGGTGGTGTCGCCTCCCGTCTCTCGTCTTCCCCTTCTCTCGTCTTTCTTAAAAGGGCAGGTATGGAACCTGCCCCTACGGATTTATTGTTTTTTTTCCATCATTTTTCCCCAACCACCCCCAAATCTATCTCTAGTCTTCCCAAACTGGCATTCTCCACACGGACCCTGATCCGCTGTCCGAGCTTGTAGGTCTTGCCGGTCCGTTGCCCGAGGATGATCTGTTCTCGGTTCAAAAAGGCGTAATAGTCGTCCCCCAAGGAGGACAAGCGGACCAACCCCTCGGCCAGGATATCCTCGAGTTCCACCCAGAATCCAAAATCCGCCAACCCCGAAACCACCCCTTCGAAGACCTCACCGATGTGTTCCCGCAGGTGGAGGATAGTGGCCCGTTTGAGGATCTCCCGTTCGGCCTGCATGGCCTTACGTTCGCATGCGTTGATACTTTCTCCGATGTTGGTCAGGGACTTTTTCCCGGGCAGTTTGGTCTCCCCCGCACCCAGACATGTTTTGAGAACCCGGTGCACGTTGATGTCTGCGTACCGTCGTATGGGTGAGGTGAAATGGCAGTAGCATCCGGAGGCCAAGCCGAAATGGCCCTGGTTGATCGGGCTGTATCCGGCCTTCATCATCGATCTGAGCAAGAGACGGTTGACCAGGAATTCCATGTCGGAGCGCGCGGCAGTGGAGAGCAATTCCTGGAGCTCCTTTGGGGAGCGTCCTTTGGGCAGGTGCTCGCCAAGATCGGTCCGGGCAAGGAGCTTCATGAGGGCGTCCAGCTTGGTCTGGTCCGGCTCGGGGTGGACGCGGTAGAGGACAGGGACTTGGCGTTCGGTCAGATACTCGGCCACAGCCTCGTTGGCAGCAAGCATGAATTCTTCGATCATCTGATGGCCGAAATGGCGTGTCCTGGGGATGACCTGGATAGCGAGCTCACCCGGGTCTTGGATGATTTCGGATTCCGGAAGATCAAAATCAATTGATCCGCGTTGGTGCCGATTGGCGAGAAGTTTGCGGGCCAGGGTTTCGGCCGTTTCGAGCATGGGGAGGGTGCGTTTGAGGTCGTGGCGCACCTGGCCATTATCCAGGAATAGAGCTTCGTTGACCTGGGAATAGGTCAACCGCGCATGGCTCTTGATGACTGCAGAATAGAAGGAGCTTTTTCTGGGGGTTCCCTGTGACGAAAACTCGATTTCCGCAACCATGGCCAGTCGGGGTTCATCAGGGTTCAGGCTGCACAGCCCGTTGGACAGGGCCTCGGGCAGCATGGGTTCCACCGAGAGGGGAAAGTAGTAGGAGTTGCCCCGCTCAAGCGCTTCGCGGTCCAATGGAGATCCCGGATACACGTAGTGGGAGACATCGGCGATGGCCACATGGAGGCAAAACCCTTTGTCCGTACGGGCAACATGGATGGCGTCATCGAAGTCCCTGGCCCGGGCTCCATCGATGGTTACCAGGGGCAGACCGCGCAGGTCCCTGCGGTTTTTGAAATCATCGGGAGACGGCCGGTCCGGGAGTTCCGATGCCTGGTTGATGACCGACCGGGGGAAGGGTCCGGGAATGGAGTGGCCGATTTTTACCAAATTCTCTTGGACAGACAGATCCCCCTCTCCACCCAGTATGGCCGTGGCCGTACCCATCCACATGGATTTGTCGACACGCTCGTCCGGTGAGACCAGAATGATGTCGTTGGTCTGGGGGTGGGAGGTCAGGGAACCGCAGTCGGCAGTGAAGAGAAGCGGGATTTTGGGGTCGGCAGGTCGGCACACAAACGAGGCCGGACCAACGCGCTTGAGGACCAGACAGGGGAGCACGGACAACGCCCGTTCCAGGACTCGGACGATCCTTCCTTCCTGGTTCTTCCCCCGGCGGCCGGGCAGGACGGCCACGAGCACGGTGTCGTTGGGCCATGCTTCATCGAAGTTGTCCGGGGAGACAAAGATGTCCTTGCGCCGTTTGTCCTCGGGAATGACAAATCCAACCCCGGAGCGCTGTACCTCCAGGACCCCCTTGGTCAGGGGGAGTTTGCCGACCAGGGCGAGCTGTCGCCCGGAACGGAGAAGTTTGCCCTGGTCCACGAGGCTGTTCAGTATGGATTTGATTTTTTTCTTTTCTGACTTGTCGGGAGCAAAGGCGGTCAGGATCTCCTTGACCGGCAGGGGGCGGTTGGCCTCGTTGAAGAGATCGAGGATGGATTTTGGAGAGATCTTTGCTTCGGGCCGGTTGGGTTTTTTCTTGCGTCGGGCCATGGGGCCTCCAGGTTTGGGAAAGGTCAGAATATGGTGGCTTTTGCTTCTGGGGCCTGTTCGCAGTCAATGATAACTATTCAGGCCGTGATGAAGGTGTGGGCGTGTCTGTTCCTGATTCTGGGGATGCCGAGCGTCTGCTCGGCATTGCGTTTACTGAACCAGAGCCCGTTCCAAATGGGGAGTTGTCAACCGGAAGAGTGGTCCCAACATGGAACAGAAATCCCGGGAACGCTGGTGTCTCGCCCGTTTCTGTACTTTCGGGCATGGAGCCGGAGATCGCTTGCGTAACGTGGAAATGCGGGCGGGAAGCTCGCGCTCCCTGGCAGTAATCATTACGGTTTCAGGGTTACCCGTCAGGGATAGCACCAGACGGTGTCGGGCAGGCAGTATGGGAATATCTTCTCCAGCAGTGCTCCAAAGGCCGAGCAGACGATCGGCGTTCCCAGAAAAACAATCTACACGTTCCCCAACCTGTGTGCAAGCCAGTCCGGGAACCATAGGGATGTGTTGGCGCGGGCAACAAAGGAAAGCCGGGTCCGGAGTTCAAAGAGGTTAGGATAGTCCCAGCCACTGATTTTGATGGCGTCCTTCGGGGTGCATACAATGTGCGATGCTCCGGCTCTAAGGGCCTGCTGGACGATCCGCTCTTTGTCATCGGCTGTGAAGGCGTGATGATCCGGGAAATACCGTACATCGGCAGGAGGGTATCCAAGCAGGTCGGTTAGCGTGGCCCGGACCCGATCGGGGTTGGCGATGCCGGTGAACAGGAAATAGGGGGCTTCTTCAAGGTGGGCGACTTTTTCATTGGTCTGCATGCGGGAGAGCCCCACGGGGACGAGCTGGACAAAAAAGATGGGGCGGCCACATTGTTTCAGGCGGGATACGGCAGCGGGGAAAAGCTGATCAAGCGATGAACCCGTGATATTGACCACAAAGGCATCTGTGCGGTCGAGAGCTTTTTCCCCTTCCCGCCAGGAGCCAGCAGGGATAACCCTATTCCAGCCCTCAAGCAGATCCTGTTCCGCCAGCAAGACGATATCCACGTCCCGTTGAACGGCCAGGTGCTGGAACCCGTCATCCAGGATGAACAGGTCGGGCGAAAATTTTTGTTCGCCCCAGGGGCCGCTGCGGATACGTTTGGGATCGACGACCACCTCCGCATGTCCGTGGGCCCTGGCCAGCATGAGGGGTTCGTCACCCGATTGTTCAGGAGAACTTGTTGTTTTTACATGGAACGGGAGGTGGGGCGGCTGCCCATGATACCCCCTGGTCAGAACAACCGGATGACGACCGGTTTGTTGTGTCCAGTCCAGGAGCCAGGAGACCATGGGGGTTTTGCCGGTCCCTCCCCAGGAAATATTCCCCACAGAAATGCAGGGGACATTGGGATACCACGAAGGCACGGGGCCATGTTTGAAAGCCTTTGCACGTAAGCGCATCAGCCCCGCATAGGCATGGCCTAGCGGAGCGATGAGCGGTGAGAGGGATGACTGCCATTTTGTAAGATTCACGAAAGACTTCCTGAAATCGGATTGGTGAGAGGAATGCGCATGTTTTCGGAGGTGGAAGGGGGGATTGGCCTGAGGTTTATGAGGTGACGTATCCCCGGGAACGCCGAGCGTCTGCTCGGCCTTTCGAGCAACAGCTGAAGGGTACAACAGCTTCATACTGCCTGGTCAACATCATCTGCCTCTATTGCTGCTGGTTCGTAAACGCAGTGCCGAGCAGACGCTCGGCGTTCCCAGGAGGGAAAAAACAAAGCCGGAGAATTCCAGCATTCAAGTTACCTCACATTCAAAGCAGGCCCCTGAAACCCACCAAAAGCCGTCCACAAATGCTTTCAAGAAAAAAAAGGGGCAAGCCCCCAAAAGAGCCCGCCCCGTAATGGTGATCTGGTGTCGAAAAATGTTAGTCCCTTCCCTGCCCGAAAAATCTGAGCAGCATGAGAAAGAGGTTGATGAAGTCCAGATACAGGGTCAGTGCGCCAAGAATGGTTCCCCGGCGGACGGCGGTTCCGTCATCCATGGGGGCCGACTGTCCCATCTCTTTGAGTTTCTGGGTATCATAGGCGGTCAAGCCCACAAAAACAAGAACGCCGATGCCGCTGATGGCGAACTCCAGGCCCGGGCTTCTGAGAAAGATGTTCACGATGGAGGCCAGGATGATCCCGACCAGCCCCATGAACATGAAGCTGCCCAAGGAGGTCAGATCCTTCTTGGTGACCATGCCGTAGACGCTCATGGCCCCGAACATACCGGCGCAAATGACAAAGGTGCCGACGACGGAGTTTCCCGTATAGGCGAGAAGAATGGCCGAGAGGGTGACCCCGTTCAGTCCGCTGTACAGAAGAAAAAGCCCGCTGGCCGTGGACGCGGAGAGCTTACTGATGCCCGCGCTGATACCCATGACCAGGCCGAATTCAGCGATGATCAATCCCCAGAAAAGGATCTGGTTGCCGAAGATCGCCTGGACAAGAGCCGGGCTTGATGCGACCAGGTAGGCGGTGATCGCGGTCAGGGCCAGGCCGCCGGCCATCCACTGGTATACCCCGCGCATGAAGGCATTCAAGACCTCGGCCTGGGGGGCGGTTCTGGTGGTTGCGGTACGAAAATCTGCCATGGTGGAGCCTCCGAAAAAGGGAAAAGGTTGTCTCTGTGTGGTTATATGAACGAATATGTATAAGGGCGTGTGAGGGCAAGTCAAGGGATGGAGGGACGTAGATCCCAGGTCACAGGCCGCATGTGTCGGTTGTATGAAAAATGGTAACTATTCAGCCGATGAAGGCTGGGTCATGCATTGCTCCTCCCGGGAACGCCGGGCGTCTGCTCGGCAATGCGTCGACGAATCCGCAGGGAATAGGGGCACATACTAGAACCGAACACAATGACGATATACCCATTGGGCATTTCCCAAAAGGCCGAGCAGACGCTCGGCGTTCCCAGAGAAAGACACACCCTCATGGCGAGTGCTCGTCCTGAATAGTTACTTAAAATGTAACATGTCGGTATCCGGCAACAAATGGACCGCTGGGGAGAGCGAAACGAAAGATCGATGGGGCTTGGCCCATGAATTCATTGTTGACACAAAAAAGAATATATCTTTACTTGATCAGTACGCAGCCAACATGAACCATGTGTCGGCCACCGGGGCGGTCCCGGGTAGCCGTAACAGTCAAAAAGCCAAACCTGTCGCGAGGCAGGGACGGAAAGCCACGGGTCTTGCAGCGATCAAGACAGCCGGGTTGCCTGGTAGGGGAAGATCGTACCGGGTTACCTAAGAGATAGGTAAGCCGGTTTTTTGGTTGGCCATTCTCCACACGGACAAGGCGATCAGGGTCCCGAAAGGGAAGGAGGAGCCGCCTATGGTCTAGCTGCACGGCACGGGCAGAAAAGGGTTGTCATACTCTTTGAAAACGGCTAGCAACCGGTAAATATCATTTTTCTCAACATTGAGGAGGCATGGGTATGGTACGCAAGAATGAAAAAGG
This sequence comes from Desulfoplanes sp., assembly GCF_054921335.1. NCBI lineage: Bacteria > Pseudomonadati > Thermodesulfobacteriota > Desulfovibrionia > Desulfovibrionales > Desulfoplanaceae > Desulfoplanes > Desulfoplanes sp. The sequence goes on from NZ_JBUDSQ010000018.1 coordinate 12,051, forward strand.
TTTCACCCTGGTCGAACTTCTGATCGTCGTGGCCATCATCGGTATTTTGGCAGCTGTGGCTATTCCGCAGTTTACGAAGTATAAAAGGAATGCGGTCGAGGCTAGAGTCACAGCAGGTCTTACAACATGTGTAACTGAATTGGCTGCAGCGTTTGCTACTGGAGAAAGTAATGGCACTGGATATCCTTGCGATGTTGGAGCTACTAATCAAAATGCATCTCTTTCTCTTGATTCGAATGGTACTGTTACGGGAACAAATTTAGACGGGTTTACTCTTGACGGCTATACTGTAGATTGTGATATTTCAGGTAGAAATGAGGTTAACTGTACAGCTTCATAAAATTTCACATAAAACAATAGATGGTTTTCAAATTTAAATTTGAAAACCATCTATTGTTTTTGTTTGATAAATTATGACAACAATACTGCGGGAGAAAAATCTATTTTTACTCCTTACTATTCTCTTTGCTCTCACTCTCACCACCGACGTCTATCTCCAAACCACCCGTCATGCCAGCCTGTGTATAACGACTTCCTGCCAGGTAGTCGGGGAATATGTTCGTTTTGGCGAGCTTATGCTGGTCAAGGCCGGGGCGATATTTTTCTGGGTGCTCTGGCTGCTGGTCTTTTTTGCCGGGCGGTATGACAAAAAATGGCTTTGGGGATTGGTTACACTCATCCTCATGGGGGCGCTCGCCTTTGACGGCGGATTGCTCGGGTTCCAGTTCATGGTCCTGCGCGAGCATTGCCAGCTGTGCATCGGCGTGGGCGCGGCCCTGTTCGTGCTGACCGTGCTGTTCGCCTGGGTGCGGAGATCCTGGCTTGTGCTGCTTCTGGGGCTTTCCGTGTGGACCGGCGGATTTGCAGCCAATTCCATTCTTGTATTCTCTACAGAACTCCCTCCCCTGTCCGAAACCGCCTTTCTAACATGGCCGGATTCCAGAAACGGGACTAGCGAGCGGCTCATTCCCAGATACCATCTTTTTTTCAGCCTGCATTGCGGCCATTGCAGCAAGGTCATTGCCAACCTGGCCGTGAACAAGGCGGACCAGGCCGACTGGACCTTCCATATCATGGACAGCCGGGACGAGGATTTGGAGCGGCTGTCTCAGATATTGTCTGCCAATATGACCGCGGAAAATCCTTTTTTGGAAATCTTGCACTGGGAGAGCGAGGAAACCGTTCCCCCTATTGCAATCCCGGATGCGTTGCGCGAGGATATAGATAAGGCAACGACCTATTTTTCCAGTAGCGGATTCAGGGGTGTCCCCCTGCTCATCGTGGATGAGCGGCCCGGTGTCAGGATCATTCTTTCCGGGGCATCCAGGATTGTCGGGTATCTCAGGCAGCAGGGGGTCATCAAACACATGATCAATTTTGGGGCGCAACAGCTCGGGGAAGAAGATCCGTTGCCGGCCGAGGCCTTGGAAGGATCGTGATGGGCAAGGACAGACAGGATAGATGATACATGGTGGGGGATAAGGGATGCGCGATAGAGTAAAGATGGTGCATCCACCCGTTCACAAATACAAAGGCCGCCTTTTGGCGGCCTTTGCATGTTCGGAAGCTCAGCAGATTTGTCCGGATCTCTCGTAGGGGCAGACACTCAGGTCTGCCCCTACGAGAGATCCGTGATGGAATGCGTTGTTATCCCATAAAATCCCAGGTCCACCGTCCCAGATTGATCAGAATGAGCAACGCCCCCTCCACGCGTCCCACTCTCCAGCCGGAGCGCATAAAAACGAGTACCAGAAAGACCATGCTCACCAAGGCATACAGACTGGGCAATGCTGTCGGGGAAATTTCCAAGGGCCGCAGGATGCAGGTCATCCCCAATACCCCGGCGAAATTGAAGAAATCGCTGCCGAGGAGGTTTCCCAGGAGCATGTCGTTTTTGCCCCGGAAGGTTGCTGCCAAACAGGTGATCAGCTCCGGAAGGGAGGTGCCCGCCGCAACGATGGTCACGCCGATGACCCATTTGCTCACGCCCATGAATTCTGCCAGGGACGAGGCTGAATCGACCATGAAGTGCCCGCCCAGGGATATACAGACAAAACCGGCAACCAGCGTGGGGTAATCCTTCCATGTTGCCGCACGTTGGGACGGGAGATCCAGCCCGCTGAGCTCCTTTTGTCCCCGAAAGATCAAAAACGTGATGTATCCGATAAGCAAGCCCAACAGGACGGTTCCTTCCGCCCGTCCCATATAGAGATCCAGGGAGAAGAGCGTGACCAGAATGGTCATGGTCCATAGGAACACCCCGTCCCTGTATACAAGGGTCGGGTGGGTTCTGATTGGTTTGATCATGGCCATGAGGCCGAGTATCAGACCGAGATTGAAAATGTTTGACCCGACGATGTTGGAAAGGGAAATATCGCCGAGTTCCTTGAACGCGGCCGTGGCCGAGACCAAAAATTCGGGGGCCGAAGTGCCGAAAGCAACCACGGTCAAGCCGATGACCAGTTCGGACAGGTTAAATTTTCGGGCGATGGCTGCGGCGCTGTCCACGATCCAATTGGCCCCTAGCCACAACAGGGCGGCGCTGACCAGAACCAGGATGATATCCGGACCTATCTGTGTAACCATGATTTTTTCAACGCCTCGGCTTCGGTCCAGGTGGGAGGTTGCCAGCCCGACTCGTCCCCCCGGTCGGGCATGACCGAGAGGATCTCCTGATCACCGTGGTGCCGGACCGTGACATCCACACTGCGCAGGGATTTTTTTGCCTTGGGGGAGAAAGAGGCCACCAGTGCCGCGGCTTCCCGGACGCGTTCCCCGTTCCAGGGGATGTCCGGCAAGGGCCGGCCGATGCCCAGGGGCCCGGGAAAGTCGGCCAGATGGAAGTGGAGGTCCGCTTCTTTGTGGAGCCCATCCAAGTGGTTGTTATCGTGTTGGTCCCGACCTATGGTCAGCCAGCTCCTGCGTTTCCAGTACTGTCTGCCCACGTTGGCCAGATAGAAATCCGCCGCCGAGGGGGCCGGGTGGTGTTCGAGCAAGGGGACATACCTGACCGCTGCCTCGGCATCGGCCAGTCTGCATCCTCCGGCCGGGGTCGGTATCTCGGTGATCCCCATCTCCTTGGCCATTTTCAGCTGCGCCTTGCGCCCCCTTCCCCATAGTCCCAAAAGTTTGGACCTGTCCACGAGCCCCTGTTCCTCCATGGGGGTCGGCTTGAGACGCAGTGCGCTCAGGGGGCAGAGCACCATGTCCCTTACCCCGGCGTCACGGTCGACGATATTGATGGCGTCCTTGCGCTGGGACATGGGGCGCTGGCCGACCACGGTTCCTGAAACGATGAACCGGGCATTGTAATGGGCCAAAAGCTCCTTGGCCTTGGCAAACATGAGGACCTTGCAGTCGATGCATGGATTGAGGATCTTGCCGAAACCCTGGTTGGGGCCATCGAGGAGCATACGGACAAAATCTTCCCCTATATCATGGACAACAATGGGGACCCCATAGATTTTTTCCCACCGTTTGACCGCTCCCCTTTCTCCAAAGAACGGGGACACGAAATGGACGCCCAGGGTCGGGATGGATTGGGCCTGGATGACTTTGGTGGCGAGAATGCTGTCCAGTCCACCAGAAAACAGGGAGAGAGCCTGGTATTGTGTTGTTTGCATCGGGCGGACCTAGCCGAGACTTTGTGGTTAAGCAATCCTGGAATTTGTGGCCGAGAGGTCGGGAGTATGTGGGGAAGAAATTTTTTTGAAAGAATCCGAAGTTTTAAAATTCAATTTTATTAAGATGTTATGATGTTATGTGTGATGTGTGCTTGCCCTGGGACAATGATTTTGCTACCAAAACACGTTTTGTATTCCGGAACCATCCAAGAACGGTTGCCACGCCGTTTCCGCATGTGGCTGGGACTACCGTGTGGACAGGTCGTGCTGATGTTCTCCCTTTATCCCGATAAAAAACGCATGGAGTAACCCTATGGCCCGCAAGACGACAAACATCCCCCCCGAACAAATGAAGAAAGAGGCCCTGGATACGGCCATCACGACCATCGAGCGCAAATTCGGTCAAGGGGCGGCCATGCGCCTGGCCGATTCCGCGCACCAGGCCATCCCGGCCATTCCCTCGGGGTCCATCGGTTTGGATCTGGCCCTGGGGATCGGCGGGATCCCCCGCGGTAGAGTCATTGAAATCTACGGCCCGGAATCCTCGGGTAAGACCACCCAGGCCCTGCACCTGATCGCCGAGGCCCAGAAACAGGGAGGGACGGCGGCGTTCATCGATGCCGAACATGCCCTGGACGTGAACTATGCCAAGCGGCTGGGGGTGGCCACCGATGAACTTGTGGTCTCTCAACCCGATTACGGGGAACAGGCCCTGGAGATCGCTGATCTCCTGGTCCGCTCCGGTGGGGTCGACGTGGTGGTTGTGGATTCCGTGGCCGCGCTCATCCCCCAGGCTGAACTCGAGGGGAGTATGGGGGAGACCCAGGTGGGGGGGCAGGCCCGGCTCATGTCCCACGCCATGCGCAAGCTGACCGGAACCATCCACCGGTCCATGACATCGATCATCTTCATCAATCAGATCCGCATGAAAATCGGTATGATGGGCTACGGCAGCCCCGAGACGACCACGGGCGGTAACGCCCTGAAATTCTATTCCTCGATCCGGCTGGACATCCGCAAGATCCAGACCCTGAAGGACAAGGATGAGGTCTACGGCAACCGGGTCAGGGTCAAGGTGGTCAAGAACAAGGTCGCTCCTCCCTTCAGGGAGGCCCAGTACGATATCCTCTATGGCCAGGGCATATCCCGGGAAGGGGAACTCCTGGATCTGGGGGTCGAGTACAAGGTGGTCGACAAGAGCGGCTCATGGTACGCTTTTGGTTCCGAGCGACTTGGCCAGGGCAAGGAGAATGTGCGTGCCTTTTTGCAAGAAAATACCGACATCCGGCAGCAGATCGAGGACGCCTTGCTGGTCAAGCTGGGGGTGAAGGAGCCTGCAGCCGAGGAAGAAGTCGTGCCGGCTGAAGGGGAATAGTGGATTGATATAATGTAGAAGCATCAAGGAGAATCCGTTTTGATAACCGCAGCAGAAATCCGCGAAAAATTTCTCAAATATTTTGAAAGCAAGGGACATTCGCGCCGGCCAAGCTCGTCGCTCATTCCCAGAGACGATCCATCCCTGCTTTTCACCAATGCCGGCATGGTCCAGTTCAAGAAGATTTTTCAGGGCCAGGAAACGCGTGACTATTCCAGGGCCACGACCTCCCAGAAATGTCTGCGTGTGGGCGGAAAGCATAACGATCTGGAGAATGTGGGACGCACAGCCCGGCACCATACCTTTTTCGAGATGCTGGGGAATTTTTCGTTCGGGGATTATTTCAAAGAAGAGGCCGTTGCATTTGCCTGGGAGTTCATCACCGAGGAACTCGGTCTGCCCAAGGAAAAGCTCTACGCCACCGTGTACAAGGACGATGACGAGGCCTTTGACCTGTGGAAAAAGGTGGCCGGACTGCCGGAGTCGCGTATCTATCGCCTCGGGGAAAAGGACAATTTCTGGTCCATGGGCGATACCGGTCCCTGCGGCCCGTGTTCGGAGCTGCACATCGACCAGGGCGAACACATGGCCTGTGGTCCGGATTGCGGGATCGGCAAATGCGACTGCGACCGGTTTCTGGAGATCTGGAATCTGGTGTTCATGCAGTTCAACCGGGACGAAACCGGGACCATGACCCCCTTGCCCAAACCGAGCATCGATACGGGCATGGGGCTGGAGCGGATCACGGCCGTGTGTCAGGGCGTGTACACCAATTTTGATACGGATCTGTTCATTCCCCTGATCACCTCTATGGCCGAGCGGGCCGGGGTAACGTACGGGGATGCCGATGATACGGATACCGCACTGCGGGTCATTGCCGACCATAGCCGGGCCATGGCTTTTCTGATCGCCGACGGCATCCTGCCTTCTAACGAAGGGCGCGGGTATGTCCTGCGTCGTCTCATCCGCCGGGCCTTTCGGTTCGGTCGTCTCATGGGCATGCAGCAGCCCTTTTTGTACGAGCAGGCCCGGACCGTTGTCCAGGAGATGGGGGATGCCTTCCCCGAACTGCTGGACAATCAGGATTTCATGGTCTCGGTGATCAAGAAGGAAGAGGACCGTTTCAGCCAGACCCTGGACAAGGGACTGGCTATTCTGGAGCAGGAGATGGATCGGGTCCGCGAGGATGGGGGCCGGGTCATTTCCGGGGAAGTGGCCTTCAAACTCTACGATACCTATGGATTCCCCCTGGATATCGTCAACGATGTCACCGAGAAGCAGGCCATGTCCGTGGACGAGACCGGGTTCAACACCTTCATGGCCGAGCAGAAGCGCAAGTCCAAGGAGGCGTGGTCCGGGTCCGGCGAAAAGGACGTTGCCGCCCAGTTTGCCAAGCTTTTGGAAGCGGGCATGCAGACCCGGTTCGTGGGCTACGACACCCTGTGCGCGGACAGCCGGATCGTCACCCTGCTCGATGACAAGGGGCAGAGTGTGGATGCACTGGTTCGGGATTCCAAGGGGTATGTGCTCACCGCCCAAACCCCGTTTTATGGAGAATCCGGTGGCCAGGCCGGGGACACCGGAAGCATGGTCACCCCCACGGGCAAGGCGCAGGTGGTGAATACCCTCAAACCCTCTCCCCAGCTCGTTGTTCATGAAGTGGTGGTCAGCGACGGGGAGCTTGCTCTGGATCAGGAGGCCGGCCTCACCGTTGAAGAAGGCGTGCGCATCGCCACCGCCCGCAACCATACCTGTACCCATCTTCTCCAGGCCGCTCTGCAGAACGTTCTGGGCAAGCATGTCAAACAGTCGGGCTCTCTGGTCACGCCGGACCGGCTACGCTTCGACTTCACCCATATCGCTCCCATGACGCCCGGGGAGATCATCCGGGTGGAGGATGCGGTCAACGCATCCATTCTGGCCAACGTGGACCTGACCACCCAGGTCATGTCCCTTGAAGAGGCCCGGGCCAAGGATGCCATGGCATTGTTCGGAGAAAAATATGAAGAGCAGGTCCGGGTGGTCGAAGTACCGGGGATTTCGGTGGAACTCTGCGGTGGAACCCATCTTCGGTCCACGGGCCAGGCGGGCACCTTTTGTATCCTGTCGGAATCGGGCATTGCCTCGGGGGTCCGTCGTATCGAGGCCCTGACCGGATGGGACGCCCTGGTCCACTGGAAGGAACTCCGGGCCGAACACGATCAGGTGGCCCGGGAACTGAAAAGCCAATCCGGAGAATTGCTGGGCAGGGTCCAGTCCCTCAAGGCGCAGCTCAAGGAGTTGACCCGGGAGAACAAGACGCTGCAGGAAAAATTGCTCGCCTCCCAGGGCAAGGATCTGATGCAGGGGATTGAGGAGATCGGCGGGGTCAAGGTTTTGACGATAAGGACCGAGGCCCAGGACGTGGATGCCCTGAGGAACCTTATGGATGATCTTCGTTCCAAGCTGACGGACGGGGTGATCGGATTGACCGCCCAGGTGGGAAAAAAGGTCGTTCTGCTCCTTTTCGTGGGCAAGGATCTGCACGGCCGGTTCACGGCCCCGGGATTGATCAAGCCCGTTGCCGCCGAGATCTGCGGTGGCGGTGGCGGTCGGCCGGATCTTGCCCAGGCGGGCGGGACCAATGCACAAGGAATCGATAAGGCGTTTGCCAGGCTCAAGGAGCTTGTGGGGTCATAATGACCGCCGGGACCGGTGGAAAGTTGCCCTGCAACTAAGCCATGGCAGAAAACGTTGGCGTGGAAACCGCTGCCTGATAATCGGCTTGCATGCTATAGGCCTGGAAGGCCTGGGCCTGGACAAGGGGAGATGATGGCTGGGAAGGTTGGTATGACTGGCTGGAAAGGGAGCTGTCCGGCCGTGTTTGCCGGGCCAGGGCAAAGGAAAATTCCTGGGCAAAACTGGCGGCCGGCCGGGAGAACGTGCCGGCCCGGGGGCTGGAATCCTCGGGTTGCGTATCCTGGGTGGAATAGGTGAGCCCGAACTTGCCCAGACGCACGGAAACCGAGGAGGTTTCCTGCTCTTCAGCCTGGCTATTTCCGGCCTCCCGGCTCGCAGGAGGTGGAAAATTCAGGGCTTGTGTCTGATATGCCGGGGGGATACGCATCCGTTTCACCGTATTGGGCTACAACCGTTGTCTATAGGTTGCTTTACCGATACGATGGTGACGGCGTTTTGACAAGTAGACAGTGAAACTTTTTTATTATGCAATGAAGATACCGCTTTTCCCGAAGTCGAATTTTTTCAGCTGGGAGGGAAAAAACGGTCAGCCGCAGGAGGGCACATGCCAAGCACGATCGTCAAAAAAAAGGGGCTCATTCCCGGCAGGGTGAGCGAAATGGTCATTGACGCCCCGAATATCGCCACCAAGGCCAAACCCGGCAATTTTGTGGTCCTGCGGCTCTCGCCCGAGGGGGAACGCATTCCCCTGACTATTGCGGACACCGATCCCGGGGCCGGGACCATAACTATCGTGTACATGGTTCTGGGCAAGACCACGGCCATGCTTGAAAGGTTGGAGCAGGGCGATGACATCCTCGATCTGTGTGGACCTCTGGGCAAGCCGACCCGTCTGGACAAGGTGGGCACGGTCATCTGTGTGGGCGGGGGAACGGGCATTGCTGCCATGCACCACATCGCCAAGGGCCACCACAAGGCCGGGAACAGGGTCGTGGCCATCATCGGTGCCAGGAGCAAGGATCTGCTCCTCTTTGAAACGGAGCTCGCCTCATTCTGTGACGAGGTTTTGGTGGCCACGGATGACGGGAGCTACGGACACAGGGGATTTGTCACCGAGGTGCTGGCCGACCGTCTTGAAAAGGATAGTGCGGTCGGCGAGGTGGTCGGGGTGGGCCCCGTGCCCATGATGCGCGCCGTGGCCGAGACAACGCGGCCATTCAAGGTCAAGACCATTGTCAGCCTGAACCCGATTATGGTTGACGGCATAGGGATGTGCGGGGCATGCAGGGTGACCGTCGGGAAAAAGACCCGGTTTGCCTGTGTGGACGGCCCGGAATTCGACGCCCATGAGGTGGATTTCGACGAATTGATGCTGCGGCTGGGTTCCTTTCGACAACAGGAGCAGGCCTCCTACGAAACCTATTGTGGATGCCATGGCTAAAAAGAGCAAAATCCGACCACGCGTCGACATGCCCATGCAGGACCCCACGGTCCGGTGTACGAATTTCAATGAAGTGGCCCTGGGCTATTCCATGGACCAGGCCATGATCGAGGCCTCGCGCTGTTTGCAGTGCAAGAATCCCACATGCCAGACCGGTTGCCCGGTTGAAGTGGACTGCAAGGGGTTCATCCATGCCGTTGCCAAAGGGGATATCGATCAGGCCTATGGGATCATCAAGGAAACCAATAGTTTGCCGGCAGTGTGCGGCCGTGTCTGCCCCCAGGAACACCAGTGCGAAGGGCATTGTAAACTCAATCCCACGGGTAAACCCATTGCCATTGGTCGGTTGGAACGGTTCGTGGCCGATTCCTACTATGCCGAGAATCCGTGTGATGCCATCACGGGACGCGACGACTGCCCCATGCTCCGCGAGGACATCAAGGTTGCGGCCATAGGTTCGGGACCGAGCAGCCTGACCGTTGCCGGGTATCTGGCGGCCAAGGGGATCAAGGTGACCGTGTTTGAGGCATTGCACGAATTGGGAGGGGTGCTGACCTACGGGATTCCTGAATTTCGGCTCCCCAAGTCCATCGTCCATACCGAGGTGGAGTTTCTCAAATTGCAGGGTGTGGAGTTTCAAACCAACCAGGTGGGCGGGATGACCGTGACCATCGATGATCTCTTTGCCCAGGGGTACAAGGCCATTTTTGTCGGCGTGGGTGCCGGGCTGCCTAAATTTTTAAACCTTCCCGGAGAGTCATCCATCGGCGTGTACTCGGCCAATGAATTTCTGACCCGGGTCAACCTGATGAAGGGGTACCGCTTCCCCGAATACGATACCCCCGTTCCCAAGGGAAGGCATGTCGCCGTGTTCGGCGGGGGCAACGTGGCCATGGACGCGGCACGCACGGCCCTCAGGCTTGGTGCGGAAAAGGTGAGCATCGTCTACCGCCGGACCAAGAACGAGATGCCCGCGCGCCGGGAAGAATTGGAACATGCGCTGGAAGAGGGGGTCTGTCTGGAATGTCTGGCCCAGCCTCTGGCCTTTGAAGGGGATGACAACGGGAATTTGACCGGTATCCGTCTGCAGCGGATGGAGCTGGGCGAGCCCGACGAGAGCGGCCGGTGCAAACCGTGTTGCATAGAAGGGGAAACCTATGTCCTGCCGGTGGATCTCGCCATCCTGGCCCTGGGCACGGGACCCAACCCGGTGCTGCTTGGTGCGACCCCGGGACTGAAAAAGACTAAATGGGGCTATATCGAGGGAGATGACCAGACCGGGGAAACCAGTATTCCCATGGTCTTTGCCGGTGGTGATATCGTGACCGGTTCGGCCACCGTGGTCATGGCCATGGGGGCCGGCCGCAGGGCCGCCAAGGTCATCGCTCGAAGATTGCTCGGAGAATCGTGATATATGGGGCATGTCGTAGGAGTGAAGTTCCGGGATCAGGGACAGGTCTATTATTTTGATGCCCGTCCCTATGTGGTCAAGACCGGGGACGTGGTTCTGGTCAAGACGGACGAGGGATTGGGCCTTGGCAGGGTCGTGGACCGGCGGACCTCCCCACCGGCACACGTAGCCGAGGAGAGTCTCAAGCCGATATTCCGTCTGGCCACCGAGGATGATCTCAAGGAGCATGGAGAGAACAAAAACCTGGTCAAAGAGGCCTTTGCCCTCTGCCGGGAATGCATTGTTTCCCATCGCCTGGAGATGAAGCTGGTCGATGTGGAGGTCTATTTTGACCGGAGCAAGATGGTCTTTTATTTTACCGCACCCGGCAGGATCGATTTTCGGGAGCTGGTCAAGGATCTGGTCCGGACCTACCGGACCCGTATCGAATTGCGCCAGATCGGGGTGCGCCACGAGACCCAGATGCTTGGTGCGGTGGGGAATTGTGGACAGGTCTGTTGTTGCCGCCGGTTTCTACGCAAGTTTGAACCCGTGACCATCAAGATGGCCAAGGACCAGAATCTTTTTCTGAATCCGGCGAAAATTTCCGGGGTCTGCGGCAGATTGCTCTGTTGCCTGGCCTATGAAAAGGACACCTACGCGGACTTCCAGAAGAGGGTGCCCAAGATGGGCAAGACCTTCAACACCTCCCTGGGGCCCATGAAGACCCTGCGCAGCAATCTATTCCGGGATTCCGTTATCGTGCTTACCGAGGACCGTCAGGAGCGCGAGGTCTCGTTGGATGAGTGGCACGAGATTGTCACTGGCAAACCGGTCACGCACCACCCCTCCCCACCGGGAAAATCCATCCATGAAACCAGACGCACGGAATCTGCCCCCCGCAAGCGGGACACGGCCAGAAAGCCGGCCAAAAGGGAAGAACAGGGGCAGGAGGGGGAGAAGGCCGGACCGTCTGACAAACCCTCGAGATCCAAGGATCGCAGCGGTAAGCCCCCCAGGAAGACTAAAAAGGGGCAACGGCCTGCCGGTTCGGGTGCGCCGGGTGAGAAAAAAAAGCCGACCAAACCCAAGCCCCAAGCGCCCAAGAAGCAGGACAAGGACGGCAAGCCGGATAGTCCCAAGAAAGGGGCGGGCAAGAGGCGTAAACCCTCCCGTAAGAGGCGGTCCCGCAAGAAACCCGGTCAAAAGAAACCCACGGCCTCCTCGTGAGTGCGGGTGTCCGTCCCGGGAAGCATTCCTCCAAACGGCACAAATAGTTGTTGGCTGTGCTCCTCCTGGTCCATAATTTTGGCCTAAAAAATTACCCCGCAACAACCCAACAAGGAGAATTGGCCTTGGATTCGTTTTTTCTTTCAACGCCCATTTATTACGTCAACGCCAAGCCCCATCTGGGGCATGGATATACCACCATTGTCGCCGATGCCCAGAGCCGGTTCCACCGTCTTGCCGGAGAGAAAACCTTTTTTTTGACCGGGACGGATGAGCACGGTGACAAGATCGTCCAGGCCGCAGAGAAAAATGGCCAGTCTCCCCAGGAGTATACCGACCATATCAGCGGATTGTTCCGCGATCTGTGGCCCAAACTGAATATCTCCAACGATTATTTTGTCCGGACCACCGACCCCAGGCACAAGAAGATCGTCCAGGAGGTCCTCCAAAAGGTCTATGACAACGGGGACATCTATTTCCACGAGTACGGCGGCCATTATTGTTACGGGTGCGAGCGTTTCTACACGGAAAAGGAGCTGGTCGACGGACTCTGCCCGGATCATCAGACCAAGCCGACCTATATCAAGGAAAAGAACTATTTTTTTCGTATGGCCAAGTATTTCGACCGTCTCAGGGAGCATATCCAAACCCATCCCGGGTTTATTCAGCCGGAGCGATACCGCAACGAGGTCCTGGCCATGCTCAATGAGGACCTGGGGGATTTGTGTATTTCCCGGCCCAAATCCCGGTTGACCTGGGGGATCGAGCTGCCTTTTGACGAGCAATTCGTCACCTATGTGTGGTTCGATGCCCTACTCAACTACATCTCCTCCCTGGATTACCCGGACGGGGAAGGGTTTGCCACGTTTTGGCCCGGGGCCCACCATCTGGTGGCCAAAGATATTTTGAAGCCCCATGCAGTGTTCTGGCCGACCATGCTCATGTCTGCGGGCATTCCCCTGTACCAGGGGCTTCGTGTACACGGATATTGGACCGTGAACGAGACCAAGATGTCCAAGAGTATCGGCAATGTGGTTGAACCCCTGTCCATGGCCGACAAGTACGGACTGGATCCGTTCAGGTATTTTCTCCTGCGGGAGATGCGGTTCGGTTCGGACGCCTCCTTTTCCGAAGAGGCCCTGGTCGGTCGTCTCAACGCCGATCTGGCCAATGATCTGGGCAACCTGTTCAGCCGGGTTCTGTCCATGACAAAGAAGTACTTTGCGAGTGTGGTACCCAAATGTGGGGAGTTGACCGAGGATGACAAGGACGCCATCGAACTGGGGACCAATGCCCTGGAGAATTTCCAGGAGCTCTTTCCCCGGTTCAAGATCTCCCGTTCGCTGGATGCCCTTTGGGAACTGGTCCGTTTTCTGAACAAGTATGTGGATTCCCAGGCCCCGTGGACCCTGGCCAAGCAGGGGGAAACAGACCGGCTGGCTACGGTCATGTATGTCCTGCTCGAAGGGATGCGCAAGGTGGCCGTGCACCTGTGGCCGGTCATGCCGGATGCCTGCGAGACCATGCTCTCCCAGCTTGGGATTGCCTTTGATCTCAAAACCGTGGATCTGGCCGGTGAGGCCAAACATTGGACCGGGCTGGTCGCTGGAACCGGGGTGGCCGTGAAATCCAACGTGTTCCCACGTCAGGAACTCCGGTTGGATCAGGAAGAACCCGCCCCTGGAAAGACCAACAAGGCTCCTGCCGAAAAAAAATCCACCAAGAAGAACGGGGAGCCGTTCATCGAATTTGAAGATTTCCAAAAAGTGGACCTGCGTGTGGGAACCGTGCTCAGGGCCGAACCCGTGCCCAAGACGGACAAGCTCCTGCTTATGACCATCGATCTGGGTGGAGACGAACCCCGGCAGGTGGTGGGCGGCCTGGCGGAATGCTGGCAACCCGGGGATCTGGTGGGCAGACAGGTGGTTGTGGTGGCCAATCTGAAGCCCCGCAAGCTCAGGGGCGTGACCTCCCAGGGGATGGTGCTGGCGGTCAGGACCGAGGAGGGGCTGGAGTTGTTGGGGCCGAGCAGGAAGGTTGGTTGCGGGAGCAGGGTTTCATAGTCGGCCAGGAATAATTTTGCGTATGATCTATCGGTAGTGTTCGATGCGTCGGGGCCCCCCTTGCGGGTGCCCGTTCGTGATGCGTAGGGGCATCCCTTGCGGGTGCCCGTTCGTGATGCGTCAACCAGGTAACGGATTTCGATAGAGCCAATATGTTCCAACGGGCACCCGCAAGGGGGGGCCCCTACGCAATATCAATATCATTGGCTGTACATTCCTCAACCGAGAGGACCCATGCCTTCCCTGGACGCATTCTTTCGTGAGGCCGGACTGAAGCGGCTCGTGGACCTTCCCGAGGGGTTCCGCAAAGCTGTACTCGGCAATCCCGACCTGTCCCGGGATGAGAAGATGGTCCTGGCTACTTTGTTGTATCTGGATTCTCGGCAGAAACTCGCCACCTTCAAAGAGGACCTGCCCAGAATGACCGGCTTGTCCATATCCGGATGCGAGGGGTGTCTCAAATCCCTTGCCCGTCAGGGGCTAATAGCATACACCCGGACCGTGCTTCGTTTACGCGTCAAACCCCTTTCCTACACCCCATCCCCGCACGAATAATCCATGCCCAAAAGAACAGACATCCATAAGATCATGCTCATCGGCTCCGGCCCCATTGTCATCGGACAGGCCTGCGAATTTGACTATTCAGGGACCCAGGCCATCAAGGCGCTCAAGGAGGAAGGATACGAAGTCATTCTCGTCAATTCCAATCCTGCGACCATCATGACCGATCCCGAACTGGCCGACAGAACCTATGTGGAGCCCATCGAGCCGGAAACCGTGGCCCGGATCATCGCCAAGGAACGTCCTGACGCCCTATTGCCCACCCTGGGCGGTCAGACCGGGCTGAATACCGCCGTGGCCGTCGCCGAGAACGGCGTGCTGGAGAGATACGGGGTGGAGCTCATCGGAGCCTCTCTACCGGTCATCCAGAAGGCCGAGAGCCGTCGGCAGTTCAGAAAGGCCATGGACAATATCGGACTGAAGGTTCCCAAAAGCGGGATCGCCCGGACCCTGGAAGATGTCCGGGAATGGTCGTCCAGACTCTCTTTTCCCATCATTGTCCGCCCGGCCTTCACCCTGGGGGGGACCGGTGGCGGTGTGGCCTACAACCGTGAAGATCTCGAGTATATCGCCAATCAGGGACTGGCCGCCAGTCTGACCAACGAGGTCATGCTCGAAGAATCCCTGCTCGGATGGAAGGAATACGAACTCGAGGTCATGCGGGACAAAAATGACAACTGCGTGATCATCTGTTCCATTGAGAATCTTGATCCCATGGGCGTTCATACGGGTGATTCCATTACCGTGGCCCCGTCCCAGACCCTCACCGATGACGAGTACCAGATGATGCGCGACGCCTCTTTGGCCATCATGCGCGAGATCGGGGTGGAGACCGGCGGGTCCAATGTCCAGTTTGCTCTGAACCCGGCCAACGGTGATCTCATGGTCATCGAGATGAATCCCCGCGTATCCCGCTCCTCGGCCCTGGCGTCCAAGGCGACCGGATTCCCCATCGCCAAGATCGCGGCCAAGCTGGCCATCGGGTACACCCTGGACGAGCTGCCCAACGACATCACCCGGGAGACCATGGCCTCGTTCGAGCCGGCCATTGACTACTGCGTGATCAAGATCCCCAGGTTCACATTTGAAAAATTTCCCGGCACCAAGGATTATCTGACCACGGCCATGAAGAGCGTGGGCGAGACCATGGCCATCGGCCGGACCTTCAAGGAGGCCCTGCAAAAAGGCGTGCGTTCCCTGGAAACCGGATATCCGGGCCTTGGCAAATCTTTTTATGACGACCGGCCGGACAAGGAAGAACAACTGGCGGCCCTGCGGCAGCCGAGCTCCAGCCGGCTTTATCAGCTCAGAAAGGCCCTGCTTTCCGGGATCACTCAGGAAGAGATCTTCGAGGCCACCGCCGTTGACCCCTGGTTTCTGGACCAGATCCGTCAGATCATCGATCTGGAACGGGAGATCAAGCAGGGCGGGCTCGATCACAGCGTGTCCGCCGAGAGCGGGATTATCGTGGCCCTGCTCAAGAAGGCCAAGCAGAACGGTTTTTCGGACAGACAGCTGGCAGTCCTGTGGAAAAAGGACGAGAACGACATCCGCAGGATGCGCAAGCAGGCCGGAATCCTGCCCACGTACAAGCTGGTGGATACCTGCGCTGCCGAGTTCGAGGCCTATACCCCGTATTTCTATTCCACCTACGAGCGGGAGAACGAGGCCCGTCCCAGTGACGGCAAGAAGGTGGTCATCCTGGGCGGCGGTCCCAACCGTATCGGCCAGGGCATCGAATTCGACTATTGTTGCGTCCATGCTTCGTATGCCCTCAAGGAGATGGGCGTGGAATCGATCATGGTCAATTCCAATCCCGAGACCGTGAGCACCGACTATGACACCTCGGATCGGTTGTATTTTGAACCCCTGACCCAGGAAGATGTCCTGAACATCATCGAGCAGGAAGAGCCCGACGGGGTCATTGTTCAGTTCGGCGGCCAGACGCCCCTCAATCTTGCCGTCCCCCTGCTCCGGGCCGGAGTGCATATTCTGGGGACCTCTCCGGACAGCATCGACCGTGCCGAGGACCGGGAACGGTTCCAGGCCCTGATCCAGAAGCTCGACCTGCTCCAGCCGGAAAACGGCACGGCCGTGTCCGTGGAACAGGCCGTGGCCATCGCTCGGGAGATCACCTATCCGGTGGTTGTGCGGCCCTCATATGTTCTCGGTGGCCGGGCCATGGAGATCGTGTATGACGAGAGCGAGCTGCGGACCTATTTCCGCGAGGCGGTCGTGGTTGCTCCGGAGCACCCCATCCTCGTGGATAAGTTTCTGGAAAACGCCATCGAAATGGACGTGGACGCCCTGAGCGACGGTGAAGATTGCTATGTGGCCGGTGTCATGGAACATATCGAAGAGGCGGGCATCCACTCCGGTGATTCGGCCTGCGTGCTCCCCCCCCATACCATCGACGATGAATTCGTGTATGAGATCCGCCGCCAGACCAAGGCCCTGGCGAAAGAGCTGGGCGTTGTCGGGCTGATGAACATCCAGTTCGCCATCAAGGACAATCGGATTTTTATTATCGAAGTCAATCCCAGGGCCTCGCGGACCGTTCCGTTTGTGAGCAAGGCCACGGGCGTGCCCCTGGCCCGGTTCGCTACCCGGGTGCTGCTTGGGGAGAAACTCAAGGATCTCGATCCCTGGTCGCTCCGAAAACGCGGGTATTATTCGGTCAAGGAAGCGGTGCTTCCTTTCGAACGGTTTCCCGGGGTGGACGTCATCCTCGGTCCCGAGATGCGCTCCACCGGTGAGGTCATGGGTATCGATCCTTCGGTGGGTCTGGCCTATATGAAGAGCCTCATGGCCGCGGGTCTCTATCCCCCCACTTCGGGGACCATCTTCATCTCCGTGAACGACAAGGACAAGCAAGAGGTTGTCGAGCCGGTCCGGATCTTCAGCGGACTCGGGTTCAGGATCATGACCACCCGGGGAACCAGGGCCTATCTGAGTGAACACGGGGTGGAGACCGTACTGGTGAACAAGGTCTATGAAGGGCGGCCCAATGTGGTTGATGCCATCAAGAACGGGGAAATCCAGTTCGTGATCAATACTTCGTCGGGCAAGAAGACCATCCAGGATTCTTCGGAACTGCGTCAGGCCGCCGTCATGTACGGACTGCCCTATACGACCACGCTTTCCGGGGCCAAGGCCCTGGCCTGGGCGGTCAAGAAGCGGGCCTGTTGCGAGATGGAGGTCAAGTCGCTGCAGGAGTATTATAGCGAGAGTGAACTCAAACGGCGGCTCATGTAATGATTTTTCGATATTCAACCGTGTTACCCATCCAAAATCCATGAAAAAAGAATATTGTGGCCTGTTCGGCATATACGGGCATGAAGAAGCGGCCAGGATGACCTATTTCGGGTTGTACGCCCTGCAGCATCGTGGGCAGGAGAGTGCCGGGATAGTTACCTGGGACGGGGAAAAACTCCGTGAGCAGCGGGGCATGGGGCTTGTTGCCGATGTCTTTGAGGAACGTCATCTCGGCCATCAACTCAAGGGCAATGTGGCCATCGGGCATATCCGTTATTCGACGACGGGTGCCTCTCTGATCCGTAACGCCCAGCCGTTTATGGTCCGGTACAAGGGCATGCACATGGCCGTGGCCCACAATGGTAATCTGGTCAACGCCATGGAGATGCGTGAGGAGCTGGAAGATTCGGGCTCACTGTTCCAGACGACCATGGACAGCGAGATCGTCATGCATCTCATCGCCAAGCATATGAACGGTTCATCCGTGGAGCAGGCCGTGGCCAAGGCGTGCCGGGAGATCAAGGGCGCCTTCAGTCTGCTCCTGCAGATCGACGACAAGCTCATCGCCATCCGCGATCCCTGGGGGTTCCGTCCCTTGGCCCTGGGCAAGGTGGATACCTCCTATGTTTTGGCCTCGGAGACCTGCGCCTTTGATCTTCTCGAGGCCGAGTACATGCGCTGTGTCCGCCCCGGAGAAATGTTGATCATCGAGCAGGGGGGACTCCGGAGCATCCAGTATGCCGAGCCGGCCGTCAGCGCCTCGTGCGCCTTTGAACTCATCTATTTTGCTCGGCCCGACTCCATTGTCTTTGATGAAGAGGTCTATGCGGCCAGAAAACGTATGGGGGCTATCCTGGCCCGGGAGGCACCGGTCAAGGCCGATTACGTGATGCCCTTTCCGGATTCGGGAATGTACGCGGCTGTGGGCTATTCCCAGGAATCCGGCCTTCCTTATGAAAACGCCATGATCCGCAACCACTACGTGGGCAGGACATTCATCCAGCCCACCCAGGGAATGCGGGATTTTGCCGCCCGGGTGAAGCTCAACCCGGTCAAGAGCATGATCAAGGGCAAGCGGATTGTCATTGTGGAAGACTCCATCGTAAGGGGGACGACCATCAAGACCCGGGTCAAGAGCCTCCGGGAGATGGGGGCCAAGGAGATCCACATGCGGGTCAGTTGTCCGCCCATCAAACATCCCTGTTTCTATGGGATCGATTTTTCCTCCAAGGGCGAGCTCATTGCGGCCAACCATGCCGTTTTTGATATTGCAAAGTTCATTGGTCTCGATTCCTTGCACTATTTGTCCATCGATGGGCTCAAGCAGGCCCTGGGGCGTGACGATGGCTATTGTCTGGCCTGTTTTGACGGATCCTATCCTGTCTTCCCCGGTCAGGGGTGTGGCAAGATGTGTCTGGAAGATCCGGAAACCTAGAGCATGGGAGGAATCCGGTGACAGAAACAGAAAAATCTCCCAAGACCCGGGAGCAGTGGATAGAAACGGCGGCCCGGGTCCTGGCAATCGAGCGGGAGGGGCTGGAATCCGTGGAACGCGGGCTCGGCCCCGATTTTGTTACTGCCCTGACGTATATGGCTACCTGCACCGGGCGGATCGTCATCACGGGGATAGGCAAGTCCGGGTTGGTGGGACGTAAGATTGCCGCCACCTTGAGCAGCACAGGAACCCCCTCCTTTTTTCTCCATCCGGTTGAAGGGGCCCATGGGGATCTGGGGATGATCCGGCCAGAGGACGTGATCGTGGCCATTTCCTATAGCGGAGAGACCGATGAGTTGAACGCTATTTTACCGACCCTCAAGGGGTTGGTATGCAGGGTCATCGCTCTGACCGGGAATGCCGGCTCGACAATGGCCGGGCTCGCCGACGTGACCGTCTGCGTAGGGGTCCCCCGCGAGGCCTGTCCCATGGGGCTGGCCCCCACTGCAAGCACCACAGCGACGTTGGCCGTCGGGGACGCCCTGGCCGTATGTCTGATCGAGTGGAAGTCCTTCGATGCCCGGGATTTCAAGCGGTACCATCCCGGCGGGGCTCTGGGCCAGCGTCTGAGCAACAGGGTCCGCGGATTCATGCATCCCCCTGCCAAGGCCACGGTCCGGGAGAGCGCCACCCTTGGCGAGGGGCTTGAGATTTTGAACAGGGGTGGATTGGGTACCGTGGTCGTTGTCGATGGCCTGGACCGATTGCAGGGGATATTGACCGATGGTGATGTGCGTCGGTTGGTCTGCGTCGGGGAAATCGATCCGGACATGGCCATAGGCCAATGCATGATCCGCCATCCCCTGAACGCGGCACCCGATCAGCCCGCTGCCGAGGTCCTCGACCTCATGGAGACCAAGGAGGTCACTGTCCTTCCTATCGTGGACAGGGACAATGTCGTTCAGGGGCTCGTGCATTTGCACGATTTGCTGGGCAAGGGACGTCTCCGCTTTGCGCCATCTGTGGCGGACCAGCCGTGATGCCGGCGGACAGTGCGTCGTGGCTGAAAAACCCGTCTACCTCTGCTCCTGAGGAATACGGGACTGGGAGGCTCGGGGAGACCCTCCCCCTGAAATACAGGAACGGACTATGAAATTTTGTAAAATATTGAGCGGGGTCTGCATGGCCCTGCTCCTGCTCGCCATTTCTGCCGGTGTGGGGATCTATTTCTGGGCTATCAAGGATTTGCCCGGATTCAAGACCATCACGGACTATAATCCGCCTCTGGTGACCACGGTTCTGACCACTAATGACAATGTCCTGGGATATTTTTATAAGGAAAAACGGTTTCTCGTCCCCTTACAGGAGATGGCACCCATTGTGGGCAAGGCCTTTTTGGCGGCTGAAGATAGTGGGTTCTACGAGCATGATGGGGTGGACATCCCCGGTATCTTCAGGGCGGCGATCAAGAATGTTCTGGCCGGCGGGATCGTTCAGGGGGGAAGTACGGTCACCCAGCAGGTGATCAAGTCTCTCCTTCTGAGTCCCGAGCGGAGTTACGCCCGCAAGGCCAAGGAGGCTATCCTTGCCTATCGTTTGGAAAAATATCTGAGCAAGGAAGAGATCCTGACCATCTACCTCAACCAGATCTACATGGGTTCGGGAGCGTATGGGGTGGAGGCCGCTGCAAGGAAATACTTCGCCACCCATGCCTCGGACCTGACCCTGGCCCAGGCCGCGCTTTTGGCCGGGCTTCCCAAGGCCCCGTCACGATATTCCCCGCTGAACCATCCCGAACGGGCCATAAAACGGCAGCACTACGTGCTCGGACGTCTTCTGGAGCTGGGCTGGATCGATGAAGCCTCATTCCGGGAGGCCATGGATACCGAACTGGTTTTCAAGAGCATGGCCGATCCCTCATGGCAGCAGGGGGCGTACTATCTTGAAGAGGTGCGTAGGCACCTCCTCGAGCGTTTCGGGGAAGACATGGTTTACAATGGCGGGTTGACCGTCCATACGGGTATGGATTTCGCGCACCAGCTTCCCGCGGAAAACGCCATGCGCCATGGTCTGATCGCCTCGACCAAGCGCAGGGGGTGGCAGGGGCCCATCGAGACCCTGCAACCCGCCCGGTATGAGGAATTTTTAGAAAGCGCGGCCCTTGTCGAGGCGGCCCTGGTGCCGGGAGAATGGATCCGGGTTCTTGTGACCGGGGTGACCAAGGACGGGGCCCGGGTCATGTTTGGTCCCTACGAGGGATACATTGGCGTCAAAACCATGGGGTGGGCCCGTATCCCGGATGTGGCCAAGGCCCCCGAAGAGGTCCGGGACATCAAGGACGCAAGGGACGTTCTCCGGGAGGGGGATGTCGTCTGGGCCTCGATCGAAAATCTGCCCGGAGAGAACACGGTATGGCCCCTTGCCCTGGAGCAGGAGCCCGGGGTCCAGGGGGCATTGGTTTCCCTGGATCCGGTCAGCGGTGATGTGCTCGCTCTTGTCGGTGGGTATGATTTTTTCAAGAGCCAGTTCAATCGGGCGACCCAGGCATCGCGCCAGCCCGGTTCGGGGTTCAAACCCATCGTCTATTCCACGGCCCTGGACAACGGGTTCACGCCGGCTTCCGTGGTTCTCGATGCGCCCATTGTGTACGATGATCGGGCGACCAATTCGACCTGGAAACCGGAGAATTTCGAAGGGATTTTTTATGGTCCTACCCTGCTGCGGACCGCTCTGGTCAAGTCCAGGAATCTGGTGACGATCAGGATCGCCCAGCGGATCGGAATAGAAAAGATCATCGAACGTGCCCACGATCTCGGGATCAAGGGCGATTTTCCCAAAGACCTTTCAGTGAGCCTGGGATCCAGGCCGGTGACCCCCCTTGAGCTCTGCACTGCCTTTACCAGCTTTGCGCGCGGGGGAACCATTGTCCAGCCCAGGCTCATCACCAGGGTCACCGATGCCTGGGGCAAGGAAATCTATGCGCCCGGAGTCATGCCGGTTCAGGTAATGAGTCCCCAGACGGCCTATATCATAACCAATTTGCTCCAGCAGGTCGTCAAGTACGGCACCGGATGGCGGGCCAGATCCCTGCACCGCCCGGTTGCCGGGAAGACGGGAACCTCCAACAACGAACAGGATGCCTGGTTCATGGGATTCTCTCCGTACCTACTGACCGGCGTCTACGTGGGGTTCGACACGGTCCGACCCATGGGCAAGTACGAAACGGGTTCCAGGGCGGCGGCCCCCATCTGGGTCGAGTACCGCAAGGCGGTCGAGGATACCTACCCCGTGCAGGATTTTTCCCCGCCCCCGGATATCGTTATGGCCAGGATCGATCCCCAGACCGGCCTGCTGGCCAGTCCCGGGGCCCAAAAAAGTATTTTTTTGCCGTTCAAGGCAGGCACGGAACCGACGCAAACCTCGCAGGTACCCTCTGTGCCGGGGGGGGCGGGGCAGTCCATGATGGAGCCGGATTCCGACGAGGATCTTCTCAAGCAGATTTTTTGAACCCAATTTACAGGAAGACGGATCCATGTTCAGCGCTGTACGGGGGCTGCTTACCGAAGCCTTTTGTGTAACCCGTGATCTGTTCAAGATCATGGTGCCGATCATCCTCGGGGTCAAAGTCCTCCAGGAGATGGGGGCGATCGACTGGTTGGCCGGTCCCCTTTCAGGGGTCATGGGGTGGGTCGGACTCCCCGGAAGCATGGGGCTGGTCTGGGCCACGGCCATGGTCAACAATATCTATAGCGCGATCATCGTCTATGTGTCCCTGGCCCCGCAGGAGTCTTTGAGTGTTGCCCAGGTCACTGTCCTGGCGACCATGATCCTTGTTGCCCATTCGCTGCCCGTGGAGTTGGAGATTGTCCGCAAATCCGGCCCGAGACTCTGGTTCCAAGCGGTCATGCGTATCGGCTCGGCCTTTGTCCTGGGGGTGGTCCTCTACCATGTCTATACATGGGGGGGCTGGTTGACAGAGCCGAGCGTGCTCCCTCTCGGCATCGATCCCGCGGCCCGGGACCTTCCGTCCTGGGCCATTTCCCAAATCAGGAATCTGGCCTGGATCTTTGTCATTATCCTCGGGTTGCTTATTTTTATGCGATGCCTCTCGGCCCTGGGGATCACCAAGATACTTATTCGGTTGCTTGATCCCCTACTCAGGGTGCTGGGTATCGGTAAGGAGGCTGCGCCATTGACCATTGTGGGCATGGTCATGGGGATCGGATACGGGGGGGGGCTCATACTGCACGAGGTCAAGCAGCACAGGGTCGGCCAGAGGGATATTTTTTTCGCTCTTTCCCTCATGGGACTCTCCCACAGCCTGATCGAGGACACCCTGCTCATGCTCTCGATGGGGGGCGGGCTCTCCGGCATCCTGGTGGGCCGGGTGGTTTTTTCCCTGGTCTTTGTTTTTGTCCTTGTGCGTATGGTCAACGGTATGTCGGAAAAGAGGTTTCTCAGATTTTTTTTCGCGCCCCAGAATCTTGGCAGTGGCGGGGAAGGGAGAGAGGAGGGCCCAAAATCCGGAATCCGTGAACAACAGCGCAAGCCCGGCGATACGTCATCCCGGACATGATCAGGGATCATGTGGGGGGTGGTTTCCGGCTGGAGGCCCAAAACGACCCTTGTCCCTCGAGATCCCGGTCGTTGGCCAGATGAGCCACCGGCGCGGCCTGGACGAATGAAAATAGGACGGGGATGGTGCGCTCTGTTTGGATGGTCGATAGCCGGCTCAGGCCGTGTCGGCAGGAAGACCTCCGTCGCGGTCGAACCAGGGCGGGCGACGGGATGTCCTGCCGTAAGCCCTGCCCTGCCAGGTGTCTTGCTCTGCGAGCGCCAGCGATATGGCCTGCAGGACGCCTGATTTGTCCCCGGCCCAGTCCGGGGCGAGCAGTTCCCCGGGTTGGGGGTCCCCGTTGAGCCGGTGGATGACGATGTCCGGCCGGAGGTGTGCCAAACCATGGACCACCCATCCGACATACTCCGCCATGCTCGGTGGAAGATAGTCTCCCCGTCGCCACCAGAGGGCCAGCCCCGCACCCTTGCACACATAGAGATTGTGGATTTTTATTCCCTGGACGGGCAAACGGTTCAGGAAATCGATGGTCGCGAGGAAGTCTTCCTTTGTTTCGCCGGGCAGACCGGCGATGACATGTGCGCAGACCTTGAGGCCCATCTCCCCGGCCATGCGCGCGGACCGCTCAAAACAAGCGACATCGTGGCCCCGATTGATCCGGACCAGGGTTTGGTCGTTGGCGGATTGGAGGCCGAGGTCGAGCCAATTTTCAGGCCCGGGAAATTTTGCCAGGGCAGCGAGTTTGGCCCTGTCTAGACAGTCCGGGCGGGTCCCAATACATACCCCCGCGAGTTCGGGAAGCCCGCGCAGCTCATCGAGAACACGGGTCACGGCCGACAAGGGGCCATAGGTGTTGGTGAACGATTGTAGATAGCCCAGAAAGGCGTGGGCCTTGTATTTTTTGTGGAATCTGGCCCGCCAAAAATTGTACTGTTCGGCCAGGGGGGTGCTGTCCTGTCCCTGCCCTGTTCCAGAGCCGAGCGGGTTACAGAAAAGGCACCCGGCTGCGGACAGGGTTCCGTCCCGGTTGGGACAGGAAAATCCTGCATCCAAGGGGATCTTTTGGACACGATGGCCGTGCCGGTTATGGAAATAGGTGGACAGGGAAAAATATCGGGATGGAGGTCGCATGGGAATGTCCGGGGGGTTCTGGGATGGAGGTTTCCGTGGAACGGTCCGCAGGAGCTGGGCTCTTCCGTGTTGCCTGGTACGTTCTCTTTTGATAGATGATCCATGTTTTTTGCAGCGAATGGTCTGCGTTCCGTCCTGCAGGCAGGGCGGCCATGGGGGATCCACCACTCGGGCTGTGATCCTAATCGAAGTGCTTATGCAGGGAAGTGAGGTTTTATGTCCAGGATTTTTGATGCAATCATCGGCAGGTTTTCCAACGATCTGGCCATTGATCTAGGTACCGCCAACACCTGTGTGTACGTCAAGGGCAAGGGGATCGTTCTCCGTGAGCCGTCGGTGGTCGCTGTGAAGCGAGATGTCCGCGGGAACAACAAGGTCCTTGCCGTAGGGGCCGAGGCCAAGCGGATGCTTGGGCGAACCCCAGGGAATATTGTGGCCATTCGCCCCATGAAGGATGGGGTCATTGCAGATTTTGAAGTCACTGAAGCCATGCTCAGGCACTTCATCTCCAAGGTCCACAACAGTAGGCGATTGGTACGGCCCAGGATCGTCATCTGTGTGCCCACGGGGATCACTCAGGTGGAGAAACGGGCCGTCAAGGAGTCTGCGGAGAGTGCCGGCGCCCGAGAGGTCTATCTCATTGAGGAGCCCATGGCCGCGGCCATTGGCGCGGAGCTGCCAATCACCGAACCCACTTCGAATATGGTCGTGGACATCGGGGGAGGAACGACCGAGGTGGCGGTCATATCCCTGGCTGGTATCGTCTACAGCCGCTCCGTCCGGGTGGGCGGGGACAAGATGGACGAAGCCATCATGCAGCATGTCAAACGCAAGTACAATATGCTTATCGGAGAGAGCACGTCCGAGGAGATCAAGAAGAATATCGGCTCGGCCTTCTCTTCGGGGGATGAAGAGGAGATGGACGTCAAGGGCCGGGATCTGGTCTCGGGAATCCCCCAGAATGTGACCATCACCGCCAAGGAGATCCGCAAGGCCATTGCCGAGCAGGTCGACAGTATCGTCCAGGCCGTACGGATCGCCCTGGAGCAAACCCCGCCGGAACTGGCCGCTGATATCGTCGATCGGGGCATCGTCCTCACCGGGGGCGGTGGGCTGCTCAAGGGGCTGGACCAGCTACTGCGCGAAGAGACCTCCTTGCCGATCATCGTTGTCGATGATCCCCTCTCCACTGTGGTCATGGGGTCGGGAAAGGTCCTGGACAACATGGGCGTTCTCAAAGAGGTGACCATCGATTAACCCCTTTTCCTTCCGCCCTCGTCTGGCAGTCTTCGTGGTGATCGGTTTGATGGTCACCTATGTGTCTATCTATACCTGGAATTTCAAAACCGGCTTCCTGGACCGGTTTGTTGTATCCACCGGTCTGGAAGCCGTTGGCGGGATTCTGGCCCCGGGAAAATGGGTCCACGCAGAGTGGACACGCTTCCGGGAGCAGTATGTGCATCTCGTGGGCGTGCAGGAAGAAAATGAGACCTTGCGGAGGGAATTGGAAGCCCTGCGCATGGTCGTGGACAACCTGCGGGAAAAGGAACATCAGGCTGAACGGCTGCAGCGGCTGCTGGATTTTGAACCACCGGTCGGATGGTCCAAGAGCGGTGCCCGGGTGGTCGGCCACCGCGTTGGGGCCAACGCGGTTCTTCGATCAATACTGATCGACAAGGGGACCTGCTCGAATATCGGGGTGGATACCCCGGTCATCTCCCCCCAGGGCGTTGTCGGCCGGATCCACCGGCCCGGATGGCATTTTTCCAACGTCCTGCTCCTGACCGACCCCAACAGCCATATCCCGGTTATTGGTCGGTCCAGCAGGATCCCGGCCGTTGCCGTGGGGCAGGGAGACGATGCCCCCCTGCGCGTTAAGTATGTTTCTCTCAATGCGGCCATGGATGAGGGTGAATTCCTCGTCACCTCCGGTCTTGGGGGGATGTTTCCCAAAGGACTTCCCGTGGCCCGGGTGTCCCGCGTGTCCCGCTCGGCTATTTCCCTGTTCCAGGATATCCATGCGGAACCCTTGGTCAGCCCGGCATTGCTGGAAGAGGTCCTTGTCCTTGATCCTGAGGGCGGAGAACCCCATAACGACAATGCGACGTCCTCCAATGGAGCGTTCCAAGGGACGGGGGGGGACGGCCGGATATGAGTGTGTGGGTCTGGTGGGCCGTGTACACCGTACTTGCGGTGTGGGCCCAGGAATTTTTTGGCGGAATGGATTTTTTCAGCCCTGGCCTGATTGTTTTTCTCCAGGCCGGGCGGTTCAAGAGTTGTCTCTGGGTCGGTCTTGTCTGGGGCATTCTGCAGGAAGGGGCGGGATCCCTTTCCTTTGGCGCCGTCCTACTTTTCGATGTCGGTCTGGTTGGAATGTTTTTTCTGGGAAAATGGCTTCTCGAGCCCGAGAATCCCGTTTTTGTCATGGTACTTTCCGCCGTCCTGGTCCTGTGGCAGGCGGTGGTCACCGTCGGGCTGGCCACATTGCAGGATCTCCACGTATCCTGGCCTTCCGGATCGTTCCTGGCCCTCCAATTTTTGGCCTATGTATTGACCTGGGCCTTTGTCTATCCCCTGTTCACCAAGGTGGTCCCCCGTGCCGCAACTTGACGCCGATAGATTGCAAGGGACACCGGGAAATCCCACACTTTTATATTTCCTGGTCATCTTTCTGTTCTGTCTTTTCGGCCTTCGGCTGTGGTATCTGCAGGTCTACAAGGGAAAATACTTTGACCGCAAATCACGGGACAATCGGATCAGGCGTTACAGTATTTACGCTCCCCGTGGCTTGCTGCGCGATACCCATGGAAAATTGCTGGCAGAAAACCAGCCCTCCTATGCCCTGAGTATCGTCCGTGAGGACTGTCCCGATATCGGTGGGACCCTTGAACAGGTAGCGCGCTGGACCGGTATCCCCCAGGAGCAGATCCGCACCGAGTATGAGCGGGGCAAGAAACGGGTCCGGTCCTTTGACAACCAGATCCTGGTCCCGCACATCACCTTTGAGCAGGTCGCGGTTATCGAGTCCCACGCCATAGAATGGCCGGGGCTCAGGATTTTGGTCCGCCCCAAGCGGCACTATGCCAAAGGCCCCTTGATGACCCATGTGCTCGGTTACGTGGCCCAGGCCGACGAGGAAGAACTCAACGGGGATCCCACGTTGGCCCTTGGGGATAATATCGGCAAGCTGGGGCTGGAATCCGTGCTTGAAAACGTCCTGCGCGGTGTCAAGGGGCGCAGGGAGGCCGAAGTGGACGCCTCTGGCAGGATTATGCGGGAGAAGGTGGTTTCGCCGCCCACGGCGGGCCAGGATGTCGGGCTGAGTATCGATCTCGGTCTCCAGGAAGTGGCGACCAGGGCCCTGGCTCCCCAGGCGGGTGCGGTGGTTGTTCTTGATCCGGATACGGGCAAGGTGCTCGCCCTGGTCAGCGAGCCCTCCTACGATAATAATCCCTTTGTCGACGGCATCGGGGTGGAACAGTGGCGGGCGTTACTCGGCAATACCCGCCATCCACTGCAGAACCGGTCCATCCAGAGTACCTATCCGCCGGGATCGGTGTTCAAGCTGGTCATGGCCCCCTGTGGTCTTTACAACCATGCCGTTACTCCGGAGAAAACGGTCTATTGTCCCGGGAGCTATCGGCTGGGTAATCGGGTCTTTCGGTGCTGGAAGCGGCGGGGACACGGCCGCGTGGATCTCCAAAGGGCCCTGGTGGAATCCTGTGATGTCTATTTTTATAAATTGGGCGAAGAACTGGGTATCGGGGCCATTAGTCGTTTCGCCAAGTCCTGCGGCTTCGGCCGGCCTACCGGGATTGCTCTGCCCCACGAGAAATCCGGCCTGATCCCGGACAGCTCCTGGAAGTGGAAACGGTACGGACGGCCATGGCAGAAGGGCGAAACCCTCAATGTGTCCATAGGCCAGGGGTCTGTCCTGGTCACTCCCCTCCAGGTCGCGGTCTATATCAGTGCCCTGGTTAATGGAGGTCGGATCATCCAGCCGAGTCTGCTCAAACAGAATCCGGTCATATCCAATGGATTTTTGCCCTTTGGCGACAAGATCAGGGAGCGCATCCTTGATGCAATGGTCGCAACGGTGAAAGATCCCCACGGCACGGCTCGGCGGTTGAGAATGGAAGGATGCCGGATAGGCGGCAAGACCGGAACGGCCCAGGTGGTCAATCTCCAGGAAAAATACGAGAAAAAAGAGACCCACGAGATCCCGTACCGGATGCGTGACCATGCCTGGATGGTCAGTTTCGGGATGAAGGGGGACAAAAAATATGTGGTCGTGGCCATGGTCGAACATGGTGGCCATGGTGGCTCGGATGCCGGCCCTGTGGTGAGGGCGGTCTACGAATATCTCTTTGCTGGAAAGGACCTATGTTCGACCGACGCTTGATCCTCCATGTCAACTGGGTCTTTATGGGGACCACGGTTGTCCTTTTGGGGTTGGGAGTCCTCAACCTCTATTCGGCGAGCGCCCTGCGGACCGAGGGGGGGGTGCTCCTGGATCCGTACTACCAGAAGCAGCTGATGTGGGGAGGTGCTGGTGGTTGTGCGATGTTGGCATGCATGCTCTTTGACTACCGCCATCTCAAGTCGCTGGCCTGGCCCATGTTTGTCATCTCCATGCTGCTTCTTCTGGCCGTGCCGGTCTTCGGGAAAACTATCTACGGGGCCAGGAGATGGATCAGCCTGGGGCTTTTTAATCTCCAGCCGAGCGAGATCGCCAAGATATGTGTACTCGTGCTCGGCGCCAAGTGTCTGGCCAGAATACCTGAAAAACTCGATTGGCGGGTGCTGATCAAGGTTATGTTCATCGGGGTGTTGCCGGCCGCCTTTATCGTCAAACAACCCGACCTCGGGTCCGGATTGACGGTGGTCCTCTTGTTGGGGGGGATGGTTCTGTACAAGGGGGTTGAAACCAAGATCCTCAAGGCTTCTCTCTTGCTTGGACCGTTACTGCTCCCCTTTGGTTGGTTTTTTTTGCATGACTACCAAAAGCAGAGGATCCTGACCTTTCTCAACCCCGGCCGCGATCCCCTTGGTGCCGGATACCACATCATCCAGTCCCAGATAGCCATAGGGTCGGGACAGTTCTGGGGCAAAGGATTCCTGGAGGGAACCCAGAGCCAACTCAGCTTTCTCCCGGAAAAGCATACCGATTTCGCCTTTGCCGTGTTCGGGGAGGAGTGGGGGTTCTTGGGGGCCATGGTCCTTCTGGTTCTCTTTTGTGTCTTTTTGTACCAGATCGTCATGACCTCCCAGGAGGCCAAGGATAATTTTGGTTCGCTCCTGTGTGCTGGGGTCTTCTTCTATTTTTTCCTCCAGATCCTGATCAACATGGGCATGGTCCTGGGACTCATGCCGGTGGTGGGGATACCTCTTCCCTTCATCAGTTATGGGGGGAGCGCTTCCGTGGTCAATTTTTGTCTCATCGGATTGGTTCTCAATGTCTCCATGCGGCGGTACGTCTTCAAAAAATAACCACACCGCGGGGAGTTTTGGGGGGCGGGAGGAGAGACAGAGGGAATAAAAAACGCATCTCTGGTCCAGGTATAAATGCGGACCGGATAAACAATATGGGGACGGTCCTATGGCACGAGATCAGATAAACGCCTTTTTGGGGGCGGGAACAAAATACGAGGGAAAACTGGATTTTCAGGGATCCGTTCGTATCGATGGTGATTTCCACGGGGAGATCGAATCAGAGGGCACCCTGGTCGTTGGCAAGGACGCCCGGATCGAGGGGGTGTTCCGCATCGGGGAATTGATACTTAGCGGGACCATGCACGGACAGGTGACGGCCTCGAAAAAAATTGTTCTGAACAAGCAGTCCCATTTTACCGGAACATTGAAAACCCCGATTTTCGTAGTCGAAGAGGGTGCGGATCTGCAGGGTCGGGTCAACCTGGACAATGCGGGGCAGGAACCCGAAACCCCCGAGGAGTGCTGCGGAGCGGTACCAAACCTGGAACAAGAGGGGGTAATCAGTATAGCGAACACGTGAAAATGAGAACTTGTAGGAATGACGAGGGCTGGGAGCCTTTTAGTCGAGGAAAAAAATGAAAAAGGCTTTGACAGAAAAAAGTAAATTGGCTAGTAGGCGCGCTGACATTGAACAAAAATTCACATAGTCGGAGGGGGCTGCATGATTGAACTCAATGTAACATTTTTTATCCAGTTCGTGAACTTCTTGATCACGTTGATGGTGTTGAACCTCATCCTCTATCGGCCGATCCGCGGTATTTTGAAGCGGAGGGCGGAGCACCTCGCCAAGAGCTTGGCCGAGGTGGAAGATTTCAACGCCGGCGCCGGAGAGAAGCTCAAGAGCTACGAAGATGGATTGGCAACTGCCCGGAGCGAAGCGCAAGCCGTTCGCAACAGCAGGCAGGAAGAGGGGTATGGGGAAGAGAAGACTATCGTCGGTGGGGCTTCCAAGGAAGCTGCCTCTTTTCTCGGGTCCGCACGCAAGGAGATCGCGTCCGAGTCCGAATCGGCCCTGTCCACTCTCAAGGGCAAGGTCGACGAGTACGCTAAGGCGGCCACCGGCAAAATTCTCAGTAAAGCCTAAACCAAATAAAAGGAGGACGGAGCATTGAGAACTCTGAAGATGGTGGGGATGGCTTTCCTTCTGGTGCTCGTCTCTGCAGGGGCGGTTGTTGCAGCGGAGCACGGCGGGGGAGACTCTTCTAAATGGCTCAATTTGCTATACAGGTTCATTAATTTTGTGATCCTGGCCTGGATCATCTATAAGGTCGCGGGCAAGCGGTTGGCCGAATTCTTTTCCGGACGCAGGTACCAGATCGAGACGGACCTCAAGGATATGGACGCGCGGAAAGATGAGGCTGCAAAGAAGTTGAGCGATGTGGAAGCAAGTATTGCCAATCTCGAAGCCGAAAAAGCCAAGATCATCGAAGAAGCCGAGGCACAAGGTAATGCCCTGAAACAGGCGATTATCGACCAGGCCAACGCAACTGCGGACCAGATCAAGGCCCAGGCTAAGGTCGCTGCTGAACAGGAAGCCAAGCTGGCAGTCGAATCCATCAAGGCGGAAATGGCAGAAAGTATTGCTGACGCCGCCGAACTCATGGTGCAGAAGCAGCTCAAGAAAAAAGACCATGAAGGTCTGATCAATGAGTATCTAACAAAGGTGGTGCTAAATTGAGTGGGAACATAGCTGCACGCAGATACGCCCGAGCACTCTTTGCCATTGGTCAGGAAAACGGCGAGGCCGAGCTGAAAAAGTACGGCGACGATCTCTTGCAGATCGCTGAGGCGCTGGAAGGCGCTCCTGAACTCATGAAGTTCTTTCGTAATCCTGTCTTTACAATCGCAGAGAAGAAAGGCGTCGTGGCGAAGGTATTGGCCAAGACAAAACCCTGCAAGGTTGTCAAAAATTTTAGCTTTTTGCTGGCTGACAAGAATCGCTTGGATTGCTTGCCCGAGATACAAGCCTATTTCAGTGTCATCTTGGATGAGGTCCAGGGCATTGTTCGGGGGAATCTGATCACGGCCATCGATTTGACAGAGCCCCTGAAAAAGAAGGTCAAGGAACAACTCGAAAAGCAGTCTGGTAAGAATATTGTCTTGGAGTATGGGGTGGATCCCGACATTTTGGGCGGTCTGAAACTCAAGGTCGGAGACAAGGTCCTGGATGCCAGCATAAGGGCCCAGCTAGACATTTTGAAAGAAAATATAAAGAGGGGTAAGTAGAGGCTATGCAAATCAGAGCAGAAGAAATCAGCCAAATCATCGAAGGCCAGATCAAGGATTACGATAAAAAGGTTGAGATGAGCGAGACAGGTGTGGTCCTGTCCGTAGGTGATGGAATCGCCCGCGTCTATGGTGTTGAAAACGCCATGGCCATGGAGCTTTTGGAATTCCCCGGCGGTGTCATGGGTATGGTCCTTAACCTTGAAGAAGACAGTGTCGGTGTTGCCCTCCTGGGTGAAGACACGGGGATCAAGGAAGGCGACCCGGTCAAACGTACCGGACGCATCGTGCAGGTGCCCGTTGGCGACGCCGTCCAGGGCCGGGTTGTAGATGCTCTTGGGCAGCCCATCGATGGCAAGGGACCGATCGAGACCGCGGAGACCCGTCTCATCGAGATCAAGGCCCCCGGTATCATTGCCCGTAAGTCGGTCCACGAACCCATGTACACCGGCCTCAAGGCCGTCGACGCCATGACCCCCATCGGTCGCGGACAGCGTGAATTGATCATCGGCGACCGTCAGGTCGGGAAGACCGCCGTCGGTATCGACGCCATCATCGCGCAGAAGAACACCGACGTCCATTGCTTCTATGTCGCTGTCGGCCAGAAGAAGTCCACGGTCGCTCAGGTTGTGGATACCCTGGAAAAACATGGGGCCATGGAGTACACCACGGTTATCTCCTCCACCGCTTCCGAGCCTGCTTCCCTGCAGTACATCGCTTCCTATGCCGGCTGCACCATGGCCGAATTCTACCGTGACAACGGCAAGCACGCACTGATCATTTACGATGATCTGTCCAAGCAGGCTGTCGCCTATCGCCAGATGTCCCTGCTGCTCCGTCGTCCTCCGGGACGTGAGGCTTTCCCCGGTGATGTCTTTTATCTCCATTCCCGGCTGCTGGAACGTGCCTCCAAGGTCAACGATTCCCTGGGTGCCGGATCCATGACCGCCCTGCCGATCATCGAAACCCAGGCCGGTGACGTTTCCGCATACATCCCGACCAACGTCATCTCCATCACCGACGGTCAGGTCTATCTGGAGCCCAACCTGTTCAACGCCGGTGTCCGTCCCGCCATCAACGTCGGCCTGTCCGTCTCCCGAGTCGGTGGTGCCGCTCAGACCAAGGCCATGAAAAAGGTTGCCGGTACACTCCGTCTCGACCTTGCTCAGTATCGTGAGCTGGCCGCCTTTGCCCAGTTCGGTTCCGACCTCGACAAATCCACTCAGCTCAAGCTGACCCGTGGTGAACGTTTGGTCGAGCTGCTCAAGCAGCCCCAGTACCAGCCCATGCCGGTGGAGAACCAGGTGGTCACCCTGTACGCCGGAACCAAAGGGTTCCTGGACGAAATTCCTGTGGAGGAAGTCCAGAAGTGTGAGGCCGCCATGCAGGAATTCATGAACACCCAGAAGGCAGATGTCCTCAAGGAGATCCGGGAGACCCAGACCCTGGGCAAGGAAACCGAAGAAAAGCTCGCGGCTGCCATCGAAGAGTTCAAGAAGACTTTTAAAGCCTAGAGAGACAAGGAGAAGTAAATGGCATCACTCAGGGACATTCAGACACAGATCAGCGGGGTCAAGAAGACCAAGCAGATCACCAAGGCCATGAATATGGTTTCGTCTGCCAAATTGCGCGGTGCGCAGCAGCGCATTGAGCGTTTTCGTCCCTATGCCGATAAATATCAGGAGATTCTCACCGATCTTGCCTCCAGGGCTGATGAAAGCGCTCATCCTCTTTTGGAACAACGCGAAGAGAGGACAACGGTCGGCATTATTCTCGTCACGTCGGAAAAGGGGTTGTGCGGAAGTTTCAACGCCAACCTGTGCAATGCGGCCTTGAGACTGGCCCAGGAAAAATCCGGCGAAGGCAAGACGGTCCAATTTATCTGCGTAGGTAAAAAAGGCAGAGATTTTATAAAGAAAACATCCTTTGAAATTGTCGAGGCCCATGTTGAGGCCATGAACAATTTCGATTTTCAACTGGCCAACTCCATTGGGATCCAGGTCATCGACAAGTATGTTTCTGGAACGTTCGACGAAGTGCACGTGGTGTACGGTAAGTTTGTCAGTATCATAAAGCAGGAAAGCGTCGCCAACCAGGTTCTGCCGGTTGAGCAGAGCGTGGGTGAGGAAGCGGCAGGTGGTTCGAGTGAGTATATTTTCGAACCGTCTGTGGAAGGCCTGCTGGCCGAGCTCCTGCCTCGATATGTCAAAGTCCAGATCTATCGCGGACTCCTTGACACGTCGGCCAGTGAGAATGCGGCCCGCATGACGGCAATGGATAACGCCACCAAGAACTGTGATGAGCTGGCTGACAGTCTTACGTTGGTATACAATAAGGCCCGCCAGGCCGGTATCACCACTGAATTGATGGATATCGTCAGCGGATCTGAAGCGCTGAAAAATGCATAGGGGGACATAAAGGCATGAGTGCAGAAAATGTCGGAAAAATAGTACAGGTTATCGGAGCTGTCGTCGACCTGGAGTTTCCAGAAGACAAGCTTCCCAATATAATGAATGCTGTCACCATCACCAGCCCGACCTTGAGCGACGAGCCGGACAACCTGGTGGTCGAAGTGGCCCAGCATCTTGGTAACAACGTTGTCCGCTGTATCGCCATGGATGGAACCGACGGTCTGGTGCGCGGCATGGAAGTCAAGGATACGGGTGCCCCGATTTCCGTACCCGTTGGCAAGGCCTCTCTCGGCCGTATCCTGAATGTTGTCGGTAAGCCCGTGGATGAAATGGGTCCGGTCAACGCCGAAAAGACCTATCCCATCCATCGGCCCACACCCGCCTTTGTAGACCAGTCCACGAAGATTGAGGTCCTGGAAACAGGCGTCAAGGTCATCGACCTGCTCGTTCCTTTTCCAAAGGGTGGTAAGATGGGCATGTTTGGTGGTGCAGGTGTCGGCAAGACCGTTATCCTCATGGAAATGATCAACAATATCGCCAAGCAACACGGTGGTATATCCGTTTTCGCCGGTGTTGGTGAGCGTACCCGTGAAGGGAATGATCTGTACCACGAAATGAAGGACGCAGGTGTTCTGGAGCGTGCCGCTCTGGTATACGGACAGATGAACGAGCCTCCGGGAGCCCGTGCCCGTGTCGCACTGACCGCTCTGGCAGCCGCCGAGTACTTCCGTGATGAAGAGAATCAGGACGTGTTGCTGTTTATTGACAACATCTATCGATTCACCCAGGCCGGTTCCGAGGTCTCCGCATTGCTCGGACGTATGCCTTCCGCCGTTGGTTACCAGCCCACCCTGGGTACCGACCTCGGTGCTCTCCAGGAACGGATTACCTCCACTACCAAGGGTTCCATCACCTCGGTCCAGGCCGTTTATGTGCCCGCCGATGACTTGACAGACCCCGCACCGGCAACAACCTTCTCGCATCTCGACGGTACCATCGTTCTTTCCCGTCAGATCGCCGAGCTTGGTATCTATCCGGCCGTTGATCCTCTGGACTCCATCTCCCGTATTCTCGATCCCAACGTCGTTGGTGAAGAGCATTACGGGATTGCCCGTGAAGTGCAGATGGTTCTCCAGAAATATAAGGATCTCCAGGATATCATCGCCATTCTGGGTATGGATGAGCTGTCCGACGAAGACAAGCTCACCGTCTCTCGTGCCCGTAAGATGCAGCGTTTCCTCTCCCAGCCCTTCTTCGTTGCCGAACAGTTCACCGGCAAACCCGGCCGTTACGTCAAGCTCGAAGACACCATCAAGGGATTCAAGGGCATTCTTGAGGGCGACTACGACGACCTGCCCGAACAGGCCTTCTACTATGTAGGCGCTATTGAAGAGGCTGTTGAACACGCTAAGGAAATGTAAGAACCTTTGACCAGAAAGGTAAGTTGATATGGCTAACACGATCCAATTCGAGATAGTGACTCCCGATAGGAAGTTGCTCAGCGAAGACGTCGAGTATATTGGTGCCCCCGGCATCAATGGTGAATTCGGCGTTCTGCCCAATCACATACCTTTTCTGTCAGCTCTTGGCATCGGGAGTCTCTACTACAAAAAAGGCGGCAAGAAACATTATGTGTTCATTGCCGGTGGCTTTGCCGAGGTATCTCCCGAGAAAGTATCTGTACTTGCTGAAGTTGCAGAAAAGGCCGAAGAGATTGACATCGAGCGTGCTCGGAAATCAGCTGACCGGGCAGGAGTACGTATTGCCCAGCAGCAAGAAAAAGTCGATTTCGCACGGGCCCAGGCCCAACTCGCCCGGTCCATGCACCGTGTGCGGTGCCGTGAGTTCGCAGTTGCTGAGGGGACCTGCCGTATGTAGGTTGCTTGGTACACGAAGCGTCAATCAAGGGGGCGGGCCAATGGGCCCGCCCCCTTTTTTGGTGGTGGACAGTAAAGAACAGTTCAACTAGTGCTATTATGATATTTTTTGACGGCTCGAAGCTTTTTGAACGATGGGAAAAGGCTCTGGTCCTTGTGTTGGCGAGGTGCCGTGGGGAGTGCTTTTCATAGCGAGGAAACAACCATGTTTGAACCATCCATAGGCGCATTGATCCTTGCTGGGGGAAAGGGCACCCGGCTGTACTCAACGCGTCCCAAAGTCCTGCAGACCATTCTGGAAACCCCGTTACTCGAGTATGTCTACTCGCGTTTTAATCCTATGTTTGAAGATCGTGTCTGGACCATTGTAGGGTTCGGCCACGAGGATATTGAGCGGTCCTTTCCTGCGGCCATCGGCCGTTTTGTCCACCAGTCTCCCCAGCTCGGTACCGGGCACGCTCTCCAAGTGGCCTGGCCGGTCATCCGCAACTCCGGAGTGACCCACCTCGTCGTGGCCAACGGGGATACGCCGTTCGTTCCGGAACAGGCGGTTGTGGATTTGGTGGAACGGGGAATCGAAGAAGAGGCAGATATTGCCTTCCTGTCCATTGTCATGGACGACCCCGGTAGTTATGGCCGAGTCGTACGCCGGGCCGATGGGAGCGTCGGGGCAATAGTCGAGGCCAAGGATTTTGAACGGATGGATCCGGGCGATGAAATCCACGAGGTCAACTCGGGTATCTATTTCTTGCGTGCCGCATCGGTAGAAAAATTGCTCCCACGGCTTTCTGACGACAATGCCCAGAGTGAACTCTACATAACACAACTCGTCGATCTGGCGAATGATGACGGCATGCGTGTGGTCGCGGTTGAACACGGAGACGGACCCGAGCTCTTCGGGATCAACACCCCCCAGGAATTGGTTGATGCGGAAGACAGGCTCCGGCCCAGCATTGTCCAGCAGTGGATCGACAAGGGGGTCATTATACGCAACAAGGACATGGTCCGCATCGGGCCCATGGTCGAATTGGCCCCGGGAGTCGATCTTACCGGTCCCTGTGAGATCTATGGACATTCCATCCTCGCACCGGGCACGAGGGTCCACTCCAATTGCAGGATCGAGGATAGCCAACTAAATGGTTGCCAAGTGCATTCCTTTTCACATATAGAAGGAGCACAGGTTGGAAAAGACTGCTCGGTTGGTCCCTATGCGCGGCTCAGGCCCGGCGCGGTTCTGGAACAAGAAGCCCGGGTGGGCAATTTTGTGGAGATCAAAAAGGGTATTCTTGGACAAGCGAGCAAGGCCAGCCACTTGACCTACATCGGTGACTCGGTCATCGGTAAAGGGGTCAACATCGGCGCCGGGACCATTACCTGCAACTATGATGGACAAGACAAGCACACGACCCACATTGGTGACGGTTCCTTTATTGGCAGCAATACGGCTGTCGTTGCTCCGGTGAGTATTGGGAGCAATGTCCTCGTGGGGGCCGGAACGGTCGTCACCAAAGATGTTCCTGATGGATCACTATGCATAGCCCGGGCAAAACAAAAAAACTTGAAAAAATGAGATGGCTTGATTTTGCCCAAGCTATTACAAAAAGTACACGAGATATGGAAGTATTAGCTCAACTCACACGGAAAATTGATTCCTTGATCGACAAAAAGGAGTCCCTAGAGGCGGAAAACATGCTTCTTAGGGATCAATTGGATAAGGAACGGCAGAACAAAGAGGCCGTTCTCGCCAAAATTGAACACCTTCTGGGCAGGATCCAGGAGGTCAACCTCGACTAGGAATGGCTGGGTATCGGATAAGCCTGCTAGGCCTGGACACTTTTTTTAGGACGGACGCGAGTCCTGAACGTGTCGATAGGGCCAAAACGCTTCTGGAAGAGAGGTTTCAACCCCTTATGGAGAGGGGGCGGAATCTGAGCAAGGAAAAGTTGCTTCTTTTTTTGGCATTGAGCCTTGCTGATGACTTTCTGCAATGTAATGAACGATTGCAGGAGCTGGAAGACCGGCTCCAGCAATTGCTACATAAGATGGATAGTATCAATCAGAAGGATCTGTAACAAGGAGAATTTCCTGGGAAGTGCGTGATCATGATAGTTATTTTTGAGCCAATAACGATGTCTTGGGAGCCGGAGCCGGATACTGTGTGCATGCCCACCTCTGCTGTGGGAAGCCTGATGGTCCGGGGTGGTGCCCACCTCTGCATAAGAGGTTCAAATTGACTCATGACACGGCTTCCCGGGGACCCTTCCCCGCATGCCCTCGTGGGGGACTCATCCACTGCTTTTCTATGTAACCCGCCTCTTCCACCGGGCGTTTCCGCCCGACTCTCCATTCCCGTCACTATTTTTTTGGTGCAGGTACCGCTTGGTTCCTGCTGACAGCCGTTTTGGGGGATCCGCTGTTCTGGATACCCTGGATACCAACGTACACAAGCCCTGTAGCATATCCGGGGCATAATCATAAATCGCCCATAGACGACGCAGGGATCTG
Source organism: Desulfoplanes sp. (assembly GCF_054921335.1). Classification (NCBI taxonomy): domain Bacteria; kingdom Pseudomonadati; phylum Thermodesulfobacteriota; class Desulfovibrionia; order Desulfovibrionales; family Desulfoplanaceae; genus Desulfoplanes; species Desulfoplanes sp. The sequence continues at coordinate 51,322 of NZ_JBUDSQ010000018.1, forward strand.
CGTTCTTCCGTGTATGGGGGCAATGGGGAGGGATATATGCTCAGTTCGATCATTATCACGGCCTTTATCTGTATCGGGCTCGGTGCGGGTATTGGTTTTTTTGTCCAGCGACAATTGTATATAAAGCAGGAAGAGGATGCGCACCATCTGGCCGGCAAGATTCTTGACGAGGCCCGTAAGGAGGCCGCGGCCCACAAAAAGGAGATACTCCTCCAGGGGCAGGATGAAATTTTTCAACACAAAAAGGAGATGGAAGAGGACGTCAAGGCCAGGGAGAAGGAGGTCAAGCGGATCGAAGGTCGGGTCCAGGAGAAACAGGAGCGGGTAGAGGCCAAGATTGAAAATGTGACCAAACGTGAGGCGGAGCTGGTCAGTTCTGAAAAGAAGTTGACCAAACAGGAACAATCCCTGAACGACAGGGCCAAGCACCTCGATCAACTGGTCCAGGATCAGGAAGAACGCCTCGAGCAGATTTCTGGATTGACCGCCGAGGAAGCCAGACAGCGGCTCATGCAGGAAATCGAAAGCAAAACCCGTCATGATGCGGCCAAAATGATCCGGGTCATAGAAATTGAGGCCCAGGAGAAGGCATCCCGGAAGGCCAGAGAGATCCTGGCCACAGCCATCCAGAGGTACGCCGGGGACTACGTCTCCGAACAGACCGTCTCCACGGTTGAATTGCCAAGTGAGGACATGAAGGGGCGGATCATCGGCCGGGAGGGAAGAAATATCCGGGCCATAGAAGCGGCTACCGGGGTCGACTTGATTATCGACGATACCCCTGAAACGGTGGTTCTTTCAGCCTACAGTCCCTTGCGCCGCCAGATTGCCAAACAGGCCCTTGAACGGCTCATCAGTGATGGGCGTATCCATCCGGCAAGGATCGAGGATGTGGTCAAGAAGGTGGAGCAGGAAATGGATGTCAAACTCCGCGAGATTGGGGAGCAGGCCACCTTTGATGTCGGTGTCCACGGTATCCATCCGGAAATTGTCCGTCTTCTGGGGCGGCTCTACTATAGGACGAGCTACTCCCAGAATGTCCTCCACCATTCCTTGGAGGTGGCCTTTCTCTGCGGGGTCATGGCGGCTGAACTGGGCATGGATGTCAAAAAGGCCAAGCGTGCGGGATTGCTCCATGATCTTGGCAAGGCCGTGGACCATGAGATCGAGGGACCCCATGCGCAGATTGGAGCGGATCTGGCCAAGAAATATGGAGAATCCAAGGAGATCATCCATGCCATTGCGGCCCACCATGAGGACGTGCCGCCCAAGACGGTCCTGGCCGTCCTGGTCCAGGCGGCAGATTCCCTGTCCGGTGCCCGTCCCGGGGCCCGCAAGGAGCTCTTGGAGAACTACGTCAAACGGTTGGAAGAACTTGAGGGCATCGCTACCAGCTTCGAAGGCGTGAACCGTGCCTATGCCATCCAGGCGGGCCGTGAACTCCGGGTCATGGTCGATTGCGAGCATGTCAACGATGACAAGATCTATCTCATCTGCAAGGACGTGGCCAAGAAGATCGAGGAAAAAATGACCTATCCCGGGCAGATCAAGGTGACCGTGATCCGGGAAAAGCGGGCTGTCGGATACGCGAAATAGACCTTTTTTTACAATGCGAAGAGAGTGGAGCCCCCCCCTGCAAACGGGGTGTTGCTGACGTCAAAGAATACGAGGTGATCGGTCCATGCATCCCGGAACCCAGAAATGGCCGGCACGGGCCCTCCGTGCCATGGTAGTCCTTTCCCGAATGGTCAAGATAGAGCACTCCGTCTTTGCCCTGCCCTTTGCCTATGTCGGTGCGTTTTGGGCGGCAGGTGGGTGGCCTGGGACCAGGGTCTTCCTGCTTTTGACCCTGGCCATGGTGCTTATCAGGTCCTTTGCCATGGGGTTCAACCGTTTGGCCGATGTGGCCATTGATGCGGCCAATCCGAGGACCCGCAACCGTCCCTTGGTCACGGGGGAGATTTCCCCCCTCCAGACCCGGGTATTTCTTCTGATCTGTGCCCTGGGATTCTGGGCCGCTTGTTGGGGACTGAACACGCTGTGCTTTTTGCTCGCTCCGTTCGCCCTCCTCTGGGCGGCCGGTTACAGCTTTGCCAAGCGGTTCACCCCCCTGTGCCACTACGCCCTGGGTTCGGTCCATTTTTTGGCGCCCATAGCTGGATGGATCGCATTCGATCCGGTGCTCGCTCCGGTCCCGGTGGTTCTCGGACTGGGGGTTCTTTTCTGGGTTGCCGGGTTCGATATCCTCTACTCCTGCCAAGACGTCGGCTTCGACCGGGAGCACGGGCTCTTTTCCATACCCGCCACATGGGGGATTCCGGTTGCGCTGACCCTGTCCACCTTTTCCCATGTGAACACGGTGATTTTTTTCGGCCTGGCCGGTTGGATCCAGGGGGCGGGCTGGATATATGCTGCTTCGTGGTTGTTTGTTTCCGCCATCCTTTTGTTTGAACATACCTTGATAAAGGAAAACGACATGCGCCGGGTGAATATGGCCTTTTTCACCCTGAACGGTCTGGTGGCCCTGGTCTTTTTGTTGGGCGTCCTGACCGACCTCTTCCTCATCTCGGTCAGTCCCCTGCAATCCGCTTTTTGAACTTTTCAGCCCCTGACTCTCTCCCATGAACCAAACAAATGGATTTCCCACCTACCGTGGAACGATGCGCTACAAATGTTTGTCCTGCGGTACGACCTACCCCATTGATGAATTGTACTATACCTGTCCCGACTGTGGCGGGGTCTTTCTCTTGGAAGATACCTCCCTGCAGAGCCTGGCTGAAAAACATGGCGGCCGGGAGTGGCAGAAGATTTTCGACGCCCGGGCAGCGACCAAGGAGACCTCTCTGCGGGGCATTTTCCGGTTCTACGAACTCATGGCCCCGGTCCTTGAACCCGAGGACATCGTCTATCTCGGAGAAGGGAATACCCCCATCATCCGGGCCTCCCGAGAACTCGAGGCCCATGTGGGGCAGCCCATGGCATACAAGAACGATGGCCAGAACCCCAGCGGATCCTTCAAGGACCGGGGTATGGCCTGCGCGTTCAGCTATCTGAGGCATCTGGTCCGCAAGCACGGCTGGGAACATGTGATCACCATATGTGCCTCCACCGGAGATACCTCCGCCGCGGCCGCTCTGTACGCCTCCTATGTAGGCGATCCCCTGAAGTCGGTGGTTTTATTGCCCAAGGGTAAGGTCACTCCACAGCAGTTGTCCCAACCCCTCGGCAGCGGGGCCATGGTTCTCGAGGTTCCCGGCGTGTTCGATGACTGCATGAAGGTGGTCGAGTATCTGGCGGACAATTACCGGGTCGCCCTGCTCAATTCCAAAAACGGCTGGCGTATCCTCGGGCAGGAGAGTTATGCCTTTGAGGTGGCCCAATGGTACGATTGGCAAATGAAGGACAAGGCCGTGTTCGTGCCCATCGGCAATGCCGGGAATGTTACGGCGGTCATGTCCGGGTTCTTGAAGTTGTACCGTCTGGGGGTCATAGACGCACTCCCGAAGGTTATCGGTGTCCAGTCATCGCATGCCGATCCGGTTTTCAAGTATTACGCCCAGCCGGCGGAATCTCGAGCCTATGCCCCTGTCAAGGTACGCCCGAGCGTGGCCCAGGCGGCCATGATCGGCAATCCGGTCTCTTTTCCCAGGGTCAGATTTTTGGTGGACCGGTACGAGAACCATGGGGGTGCTTTCCATGTCGTTCAGGTTCAGGAGCAGGAGATCATCGAGGGGATGCTCCGGGTCAACCGGCACGGACACATTGCCTGTACCCAAGGCGGGGAATGCTTCGCCGGTCTGGTCAAGGCCAGGGAGACGGGGCTTCTTGCGCCTGGGGAATTGGCCATCCTCGACTCCACGGCCCATGCCCTTAAGTTCATCGGATTCCAGGACATGTATTTTACGGATTCCTTTGCCAAAGGGTACGGAATCACCCCGGGCAAGGAGTTACATAACGCCCCGCAAGAGCTCATCGGGGCCGACCGCAGGGAAGCGCTGGACGGGGCATCGTTCACACGCGAGGCCGCGGATCGGGTGGTCGCTCAGCTGGGGCTTGCGAGCAAAAAGGCTGATTGAACCGGGGGAGACGTAACTATCCAGGCGCGTTTTGCAGGGACCGAATTTTGGTTGTAGAAATTTGTAACTATTCAGATGCATTTCCCCAGCATCAGCATTACGAATTTTAGAGATGTAGGGGAGTTAAGAAATTATAGGCGGGTAAACCAAGACCATTTTGGAATGTTGGGTTTTTATCGAACCTCTGATCC
>NZ_JBUDSQ010000019.1:0-55326 GCF_054921335.1 Desulfoplanes sp.
TGGTGCTCCCGGCAGGATTCGAACCTGCGGCCCACGGATTCGAAGTCCGGCACTCTATCCAGCTGAGCTACGGAAGCAGTAATGGTTCACAGGGGCTAGTCCTCGGTGACGTGGCCGTGTTCGTTGTTCAGGGCCCAGAGAATGAGTCCGAGGGTGCAGAGTCCTGTGAGAAGAATGAGTCCTGTGTACAGCATGGCGTCCTCCTTCAGGTGGAACGGATTGACGGAAATAGGCTTTCGGGATTGTTTGGGACCATTTTTTAAGATACACGAGCTAGCCCCAATCGGAAAAAAGTTCAATGTTTTTTTGCCCAATGAGCCAACTTATAACGGGGATGCCGATCATAAGGGCCGCGCCCGCCTTTTCAATTGCTCCGCATGCCTTGATTTTTTGACTGAATTGGAAGAAGAGACCTGGTGTTATGCCACATGTCGGATATAGTCTCACCCCTCATTTGCTTTGAGCAACCGAGCCAAAAACGCCTGCTTTAGGGAGGCGATATCATGCGTCCCAGACCCTCCTACCCGTTAGTCCTGACAGCGATCGTGCTGTTTTTGTCCATCCCGTGTTCCGTGAGCGCTGCGGCTCCTTTGACCCTGACTATGGACCAGTGCATTACCAAGGGGTTGCGGGACAATCCTCGGCTGGAATCCCTGCGCAAGGAGATACGGGCTGCTGAATATGGTATCGATGCAGCAACGGGCGGACTTGGGCCCTCCATGACCGCCAACTATCGCTATCTGCGTCAGGAACACGATACGCCCTCTGCCACAATGGCTCAAGACGATTGGTTGCTCAACATCAACCTGCACCAGCCCCTGTTCACCGGTTTCAGACTCCTGAGCAATCTGGAAAAATCCCGCCTCACCAGGGATGTGGCTACGGCACGTTTGGAACAGGCTACCCAGGCATTCATCCTCAATGTGCGGCGCACCTTTTTGGCCCTTTTGCAGGCCCGGGAAAACGTGCGTAGTGCCGAGGACTCGCTGACCCGCCTGGAGTCCCAACTCAAGGTGATAGGCGCATTCTATGAAGTGGGCCTACGCCCCAAACTCGATGTCCTCCAGGCCGAGGTCGACGTGGCGCGGGCTGAGCAGCAGCTTCTGGCCGCTCAGATCGCTGTGCGGGTCCAGGCTTCCAGGCTCAACACCCTGTTGGATATTCCTGTCAAAAAAGATGTCAACTATCTCGGTGAGTTGTCGTTCGTACCCTTTCGCCATGATTTGCAATATTGCTTGGACACCTCTCGCAACCACCGGCCAGATATGGAAATCGCTGCCAAGACTATCGCCGTGGCCGAAAAAGAGTCCAAGGAGGTTGCCAGTGGATTTTATCCACAGGTAGGTGCCGACATTGATTATTATTCCCACGGCGACGAGTTCGATGCCTATGGGAATGACTACATTGGAGAACGGGACAATGACTATTGGACGGCCCAGGTGACCCTTTCATACCGCTTTTTTGAATCCGGCACCAATTACCATTCCTGGAAACAGGCCAGGGAAAAGGTCGCTGTTTTGCAACAGGATTACAAGAATCTGCAAAACGAGATCGCTTTCCAGGTCAAGTCCTCGTATGACACCCTCAAGGAGACCGCCCAGCGCATCGGAGTGACCAGGAAGGCCCTGGTCTCGGCCCGGGAGAGTTACCGCATGGCCAAGGCGCGGTATGAGGCCCAGGTGGGAACCAATACTGACGTACTCGACGCCCAGGCCAACGTTACCCAGGCCGAGGCCGACAAGACCCAGGCCCTGGCGGATTACCAGCAGGCCCTGGCCTCCTTGTACAATGCCATGGGGGTCAGGAACAATGGGTTGGGGTTCCAATGAGGAGGCTGTGGCATGTGCCGGCTCGCCGAGGCGGCGAGGGCCCCTCGGCTGTGGTCCGCTCCCGTGTAGGCGTCCTGGAGGCGGGGTGGCCATTTGTTTTGTCAGGGAAGTGATTACAATTTTTCACCATCAACGATTTGAGCCAGGAGAACCGGATGACCGATGTAGAGATTGCCAAGCCTTTCATCAAGGCCACCCAGAATATTCTATCGACCATGGCCATGTTGGAATCCAAGCCGGGTGCACCCTATGTCAAACAGGAGAAGGTGGCCAAGGGGGATGTTTCCGCGATTATCGGGATCACTGGTGACAAAAACGGCACGTTTGCCATCTCCTTTTCCAAGACATGCGCTGTTCAGCTCGTCAAGCGGATGCTTGGGGATGATGTGGATGATATCATGCAGGATGTTCAGGATGCGGTAGGGGAGGTCTCGAATATGATTTCCGGGCATGCCCGACTGGGGCTTTCCGATATGGGACTCAAGCTGCAAGGATCGACCCCGTCGGTGATCATGGGGGACAACCACGTGATTTCCCATATGACCAGGGCCGCTGTCGTCGCCATTCCCTTTGAGACCGAGTTTGGTAATTTTGCCGTGGAATTCTGTTTCGAGTGATGGTTGCGGGACCGGCGTTGTCCGTACACGAGTCGGGGTGGTTGGGAGAAGGACCGGATCAAAGCAGTGAGGAGGGAACAGGGACGTGCGTGACATCAATACGCAGGTCAGGGAATTGTTGCTCGGGGCGAGGGCCAGGGATACCAAAAAAATCCCGGCGGAATTCGACATGGTCGACATGCCTGTCGAAGGGGTGGCGGCCTATTGGCTTTCGTTGAAAAAAGTCCTTCTGGAGAAAAAAAACTCCGAACTACTCCTGACCGAGGCTGCGCACACAAAGGAAATTTTTGTCCGTCACGTCCTGGAGCTCTGTTCTTCTACCCTGGACCCCGGATCCATCCGGCGTTTCGCCAAGGCCAAAAAAGAGGTCTTGTTGGGGGATCTGCACCGAAAGTTCGTGCTTCTGGCCATCGCCCTTCTGGGTATAGCCGACAATGAAAATCCCCAGAAGGTCATGGTCCGTTTTCTGTCGAAGTTCGCTATCTCCCCGGTTTTTGAAAAACAGGTCTTCGAGGTCGCCCAACTGATCATTTCCAACCTGGACAACGGCTCCTTCAATCGAAAGAAATTCATGTCCCTACATATCCGGATGAAGCCGGAGGCGTTGCTGATCGTCCTGGTCGTCTATTGTATGCTTGTCAGGCGCAAAGGAGTCGCGGGGCTCGATCCCTTTGTCGAGTATATCCGGAACAGCTATTTTCTCGAGGGGTTGAATCTGATAAGGGATGGTTTTGACAAGGATTTTGTCAAATATCGTCTCAACCTGCAAAAGAAAGTGATCCTCGAGGAAAGCGAATGGAAGATGGATATGTCCACGGAACTGGGTGTGGCCCTGACCGAGCATGTATCCTATGATGATATGTATTTGATCGCCAAGTCCTATATGTTATCCTGATTCCTTTTTTCCTGTCGTGAGCGCCCGTTTTTGGGTCGAATCTCTTGTTCCACCCCTGCCATACAGCCAGGTCATCCTGGCAAGTTTTTGGGCCAGTTCGCGGGTGAGCCTATCCCCCTGCACCCTCCAGTCCCAGTTCCCCTCGGTTTTCGACGGTGTGTTCATCCGTGCCCTGCTATCGCATTCCAGGAGATCCTGGAGTGGAAAGACGCACAGCTCTGCCACGGACATCATGGCCATGCGGACCATTCCCCAGACTATCTCGCTGTTTTCCCCGTCCGTACCCAGGTATTCGGCGACAAGCCGCCGTTCCCGGGAACCGATGTCGTTGGTGTACCATCCCAACAGGGTGTTGTTGTCATGCGTTCCGGTATAGACGACGCTGTTCGGTCCGATGTTGTGGGGGATGTATGGATTGTTCGGCATGTCATCCGCAAAGGCGAATTGGAGAATCTTCATCCCTGGAAAGCCGAATTCGGCCATGAGCGCGCGGACGTCCTCGGTAATGTGCCCAAGGTCCTCGGCAACGATATCCACCTCCGGGAGTTCCGTACGGACCCGCTGGAAGAGACGCCGTCCCGGGCATGGCCGCCAGACCCCGTTCTGGGCGGTTTTCGAGCACGCGGGCACCTGCCAATAGGCGGCGAATCCACGGAAATGGTCCAGTCGGACCAGGTCGTACATAGACCCGTTGTGGCGTAACCGTTCGATCCACCAGGTAAAGCCGTTTTGCTCCATCCGTTCCCAGTTGTAGACCGGGTTGCCCCACAATTGTCCTTGTTTGCTGAAATAGTCCGGTGGCGCCCCGGCGACGTAGATAGGCATCCGTTTTGTGTCCAGCTCGTACAGCTCCGGGTGTGACCAGACGTCGCAACTATCCAGGCTGACATAGATGGGCATATCCCCGAACAGACGCACCCCCCTGTCCGTAGCGTACTGCTTGAGTCCGTTCCATTGTCCGTAGAAGATATACTGCTTGAACCGTTCCCGTTCGGTTTCCAGGCTGAGCCGTTCCCGCCATTGTCCCATACCCCCGGGGGTTCTCAGCTTGATCGTCTCCGGCCAGTAGTACCAGGGAAGCCCCTGGAAATGTTCTTTCAGGGCCGCGAACAGGGCATAGTCGTCGAGCCATGCCCGGTTCGCACCGATAAACCGTGCATAGCTCTCCCGTCCGGGAAGCCAGGACAAACCGTTTTCAAAGGCGATATTCAGGATGTGCGATTTCCACATCCCCACGTTTGCGTATTCGACCCGGTCCGGGGCGAAACCCGGTATCTCAAGGTGTTCAGGGCGGAGATATCCTTGTTCGGCGAGGATGTCCGGGCTGATGAACAAGGGGTTCCCAGCAAAGGCGGAGTAGGCATTGTATGGGGAATTGCCCGTCCCGCTGTTGGTGGGTGTCAGCGGGAGGATCTGCCAATAGGATTGTTGGGATTGGGCCAGATAGTCCACGAACCGGTGCGCGCCCGGTCCAAGGTCTCCAATCCCGTAATCCGAGGGGAGGGAGGAAATGTGCAGGAGAATGCCGCTCGCCCTGTCCATTGGTTCAGCCCTGGGCCAGGAATTGGGGTTTGAAAAAAACCACGCTCAGGGGCGGGAGGACCAACTCTCCGAGAAAGGGACGATTGTTCCAGCTGGTCTCCATGGCCTCGACCCCCCCCCCGTTGCCGGCGTTGCTTCCCCCGTAACGGTCCCCGTCACTGTTCAGTATCTCTTTCCATGTGCCGCCCAAAGGCAGACCGACCCGATACCCGTGTCTGGGGACAGGCGTGAAGTTGCAGGCGACCAGGATGATTTCGTCCCCATACTTACGGAAGAATGTGAGTACGCTCTGGTCGGCGTCGTGGCAATCTTCCCAGGAAAAGCCGGCCTGTTCATAGTCCCAGGCATGCAGTGCCGGCTCATGCGCATAGGTCCGGTTCAGATCCTTGACCCATTCCTTGATTCCTCTATGGGCTGGATAATCCAGAAGATTCCAGTCCAGGGAGGATTCGTGGTTCCATTCTCTCCATTGTCCTATTTCGCCCCCCATAAAAATAAGTTTTTTCCCGGGCTGCCCGAACATGTACCCAAAAAGAAGCCGCAGGTTGGCCATTTTTTGCCAGGGATCCCCGGGCATCTTGTCCAGGAGGGATCCTTTCTGGTGCACGACCTCGTCATGGGAAAGCGGGAGGAGAAAGTTTTCAGTGTAGGCGTACCAGATGCTGAAGGTCAGCTGGTCCTGATGGAATTTGCGGTGGACCGGCTCTTTGGCCATGTAGCTCAACGTGTCGTTCATCCAGCCCATGTTCCATTTCATGCCGAAACCCAGCCCTCCCACATAGACGGGGTGGGAGACCATGGGCCAGGAGGTGGACTCTTCGGCAATCGTCTGAACGTCGGGATGGTGTTCGTAAACGACCGTGTTCAGGCGGCGGAGAAATTCCAACGCCTCAAGATTCTCGTTCCCCCCGAATTGGTTGGGAATCCATTCTCCGTCTTTTCTTGAATAGTCCAGGTAGATCATGGAGGCAACGGCATCCACCCGCAGACCATCCACATGGTAGGTGTCGAGCCAAAACAGGGCGCTGCTGATGAGATAGGCCTGGACCTCGTACCGGCCGTAATTGAAAATGGAGCTGTGCCAGTCGGGATGGAACCCCTTGCGCACGTCTTCGTGCTCGAACAGGCAGGTCCCGTCGAACCTGTACAGACCATGTCCGTCCGTGGGGAAATGGGACGGCACCCAGTCCAGGATCACCCCTATCCCTTTTTGGTGCAGGTGATCGACCATGTACATGAAGTCCTGCGGTGTCCCGTAGCGGCTTGTCGGTGCGAAGTAGCCCACGGTCTGGTATCCCCACGACCCATAAAACGGGTGTTCCATGATGGGCATGATCTCAACGTGGGTGAAACCCGTTTCCAGGACGTAGTCGGCCAAGAGGTGGGCCAGTGTCCGGTAGTCCAGATAGTTGTCCGGGTCGTCCGGGCTCCGTCTCCATGACCCCAAATGGACCTCATAGATGGACATGGGGCTTTTGAGCCCGTTTTTTTCTCTGCGATCCCTCATCCACTGTTCATCATTCCAGTCGTAATCGAGGTCCCAGATTTTCGAGGCCGTCCGCGGAGCCCGTTCCCAATAGACGGCAAAGGGGTCTCCCTTTTCGGCTATTCCATCGCCGTTTCCCTGTTCCAGACGGAATTTGTACTCTTGTCCGGCCTCCGCTCCGGGTATGAACCCTTCCCAAATCCCCGAACCATCCTGGCGGACCCGGAGCGGGGAGGCTGCCGGATCCCAATGGTTGAAGGCCCCAATGACATGGACGGATCGTGCGTTCGGGGCCCATAGCGCGAACCGTGTTCCGGTCTCCCCGTCATACTCCATGGGGTGGGCCCCGAGTTTGTCGTGGAGCCGATAGTGGCGTCCTTGTTTGAAGAGATAGATGTCGTGGTCGGTAATCATATGCTCGCCCGTAGGGTTCTCATGATCGGCATGAGTCGGTCTAAAACAGCCGTAACAGCCGACACGTGGTCCCGGATCCGGTCCGGGAATTGTTGGCAGGGATTGCATTGGTACATTCCAGGGTCCTGCGCGGCTCTGTAATCCCGGCTATGCCGGGCTGGGGGAATCACGCGGTCTCTTTGCGTATCTCATCCAACTGGAGGCATGTGGATGTTTGGAGGACCATGGAAGAAAGGTCGGTCATCATTCTTTTGCCTGTAGCGTCTCCCAGAATCTGACCGCGGTCCAATCCATGACCAATGCGGGATTTGTCCGTTTTTCCAGTGCGTCCAGCCCATGGGACAGTATATGCTCCAGCCGGTCAAAAACGGTGTTGTTTTGTCGGGACACCAGATAGGCGCTCAGTGGAGTGGTGTCTTTTTTTTGTGAATAATGGACGACACCCCGTTGGTATCTGAGCAGCATTTTTTTTGCCAGGTTCGCGTCCACGCTATTTTTTTTCCCTGTCCGTACGAACCAGTCCTGACCCGTATCCAAAAACCGGACAAAGGCTTGCTCCCACTCCAGGATATCCTCGGCGGGTTCTTCGTTCTTCGGCCAGGGCAGTGTGAGTACGAAACTCCGGGATACCAGTGTGGGCAAGAGATTTCCCCGTTGGGGGGTCAACAGAACAAAAACGTTCCCGGGGCCCGGTTCCTCCATCGACTTGAGCAGAACGTTGGCCGCAGGAAGATCCATATTCTGTGCCCCGGCGAGGATGATTACCCTCTTGCCCGCGCCGCTTGGTGACTGTCCCATGAACCCCTTTACCTTGCGGACATCGGCGATAAGTATCTGCGAATCTCTGCCGTCGATAATTTCCATGTCCCTGAAGACCTGCTCCCTGATCTGGAGGCACGTGGGGCAATTTGAACAGGGGGGGGAGGGCTCTTGGCAATTGAGCAGCCCTGTCCAATAAAGGGCCAGCTCGAAACGGGCAGCCCCATTCCCCCCCTCCAGCAGGAGTGAATTGGGAGCATCATGGGCCAATGTGTCAAGATAGCGTACTATTCTATCCTGGCCAAGGGGGCGGAGCGGTTTTTTTTGATCGGTATGTTCCATGTGAAACATCGGTCCGGTTTGGTGGGGATGTGGTGGTTGTGATCCATGCGTACACCCGTTTTCGACGGATATTTTTTCTACTTTCCCCATCTGTCAGGGGTCTTGTCAATGCGATTTTCGTTCTTGTCCCATCTGTCCCCTTTTTTTACATTCCCACTCAATGGCATCTGAAAAAAACCCTTGACGCCTCCGAACCCCTCGGGCAAAAGGAATTCCATGAACTCATCCAACCAGACCCTCTTCTCCAACGCATATTTCTTTTTTTGGTATTATTTTGTGTTGACCTGTGGTCTGGACGGGGGCGTGTAGTTTTTTACCATTTGCACACATCTACCAAAAGGGCCGCAGGCGACATGCCGGCGGCCCTTTTTTTCATCCGGACGCCGGCTTCTCCCCTGACCCTTCCCACCCAAAACATCCGCACCAGCGGGGAGGACATCATGCAGGCAGGAAAAGATCTTCGTTTAGAGCGTATCCTCAATGCCGAATCCGGTAAAACCATTCTTGTCCCCATGGACCATGGCACCAGCCTCGGTCCCATTCCCGGCCTGATCTCACCCACAAAGGCGGTGGACAACATAGCTGCCGGCGGCGCCGATGCCGTGCTCATGCACAAAGGGCTGGTCCGTTCCGCCTACGCCGGACATGCCAGGGACCTCGCCCTGATCATGCACATGTCCGCGTCCACGGACCTCTCCACCCGCCCCAATGCCAAACGTCTGGTTGCCACGGTTGAAGAAGCGGTCAAGATGGGCGCTGATGCGGTATCCGTGCACGTCAACCTTGGCGATGAGACAGAATCGTCCATGCTCGCCGATCTCGGCCAGGTAGCGCAGGTCGCCCAGGAATGGGGCATGCCCTTGTTGGCCATGATCTACGGCCGTGGCCCCAAGATTTCCAATTCTATGGCTCCCTCCGTCGTCGCCCATTGCGCCCGGATTGGTGAAGAACTCGGCGCCGATATCGTCAAGGTTTCTTACACCGGTGATGTTGATTCATTCGCCAGGGTGTGCGAGGGGTGTTCGATCCCCGTGGTCATTGCCGGGGGGCCCAAGATGGATACGCGTGACGATATTCTCCGTATGGCCCACGATTCTGTCCGTGCCGGCGGTGCGGGCCTTTCCATTGGCCGCAATGTCTTCCAGGACCCTGACCCGACCGGTCTGGTCAGTGCCCTGCACGCCATTGTACACAAAGGGCAGGGAGTGGAAAGAGCCATGAACATGTTGGCTGCCTGAACCCACCCGGTTTTGGAATGTTTCGTTCGCTCTCCAAAGGGGACAATTATCCGTACCGATGCCCCCACATGGGCTGTTGGGCCGCTAGCTCCTCTGAGCATTCTGTCCGCAAACACCAAGTTGTCAAACAGGCAGTGCCCCGTCCGGGTCATCATGGGATGTAATCACTCGCTGTAGCCACGTCACTCTCCACGACTGCGTCCATGCCCACGTTGCTACGAGATTTCAGAAAGGATATCCACAATGCGCCGAACCATCTATTTCAAAGCTGTTCCCTTTTCCAAAAATGATGTCACCCTGGCCCTGGAGTCCGGTGTGGACGGCATCATTACTGATCCTGATCATGTTCCGGAAATCGAAGCCCTTGGGCGGGTTCCCGTCATCCCTTCCGATGCAATTTTTTTCAAAACCCTAACCCGCAAGGAAGACGAGGAAGAGGTCGTTGCCGCCCTGTCGGAAAAACGTGGAGCCGTTCTCGGGATTGGTTGGGAGATCATCCCTGTGGAAAATATCCTCGCTCAGGAACCTGCCCTCGGTCTTGAGGTGGATTCCCTCGACGCGGCACGCGTGGGAGCCGGTATTCTTGAAATGGGGGTATCCACCCTTGTCGTCCTGCCCCAGGCTATTTCTCAACTCAAGGATATCGTACGCGAAATGAAGCTATCCCAAGGGACCATGCCCCTTGAATCCGCCGAGGTTATCTCGGTCACACCTGTGGGACTCGGTCATCGCGTCTGCGTGGATACCCTGTCACTCCTGGATACCGGCCAGGGCATGCTCGTGGGCAACACCAGCGGTTTTTCCTTTTTGGTCCATGCGGAAACCGAAGCCAATCCCTATGTCGCTCCCAGGCCTTTCCGCATCAATGCCGGCGGGGTACATTCCTACGGCATGCTTCCCGATGACCGCACAGCCTATCTCGAGGAACTCGTCCCCGGCCGGGAGGTGCTCATCGTGGGAGCCGACGGAAACACTACCACCGCCGTGGTGGGGCGGTGCAAGACCGAAGTCCGTCCCATGCTCATGGTCACCGCTAAGATCGGTGGGAGAACCGGATGTGTTTTTTTGCAGAACGCCGAGACCATCCGCCTGGTCCGTGATGACGCAACCCCGGTGAGTGTGGTTCTCCTGGCTCCGGGCGATCGCATTCTCTGCCATCAGGACGTGGCCGGCCGTCATTTCGGCATGCGCATTACCGAAGATATCCGCGAATAGGGGAGTGGTCATGAATGATCCTTTTGCCGGGCTCAGGCATTCCATCGATGAGGTCGATTCGCAGCTGCTCGCACTTCTCAATAAACGGGCCGAACTCAGTCTCCAGGTCGGCACGGTCAAGAACAAGGGCAATTTTCCCATCCTCAATCCCAAGAGGGAAAAGGACCTCATCCTCAATCTTGAGAATATCAATACCGGTCCGTTGCCCAATGAGCATCTGCGCAGCATTTACCGGGAGATCATGTCCTCCTCCCGCAGACTCCAGGCCCCGCTCACCGTGGCCTATCTGGGTCCCAAGGGCACATTTTCCTACTACGCCGGGGTTGAAGCCCTTGGTTCGAGTCTGGACTATGTACCGCAGCGGGATCTTGAATCCGTGTTCCAGGCAGTGGCCTTTGGCAAGACCCAGCTCGGCATCGTCCCCTTTGAGAATTCTCTCAACGGTGGGGTCGGCCAGAGTATGGACCTGTTCTTACGCTACGGGGTTTCCGTTCAGGCCGAGACCTATTCCCGTATCAGCCATTGTCTGCACTGCACGTCGGGTGATCTGGACGGAGTGACCCATGTTTTCTCCCACCCCCAGGCCCTGTCCCAGTGTACCGGATGGCTCAGAAATGCCGTGCCCCAGGCCGAACTCGTTCCCACGGAAAGCACCGGAGCGGCGGTCGAATCGGCCCTCGAATATCCGGGCGGCGCGGTGATCGGGCACATTTCTCTTGGCTCGGGAGAGACCCTGCGTTGTCTGGCCCAGGATATTCAGGACGAACCCGACAATTGGACCAGATTTCTCATCCTTGCCAAACACCCCTACGCGGGCGAATCCCGTGACAAAACCTCGCTTTTGATGACCCTTCCCGACAAACCCGGATCCCTGCAACGCATTCTGGCCATTTTTTCCGATGCCGGGATCAATATGACCAAGCTGGAATCGCGCCCCCTGCGTCTTGAACGATGGAAGTACGCTTTTTTCATCGATCTGCAGACCGATCTTACCGATCCGGCAACAACCACGGTCATGGACCAGCTCCGGGACCAGGCCCAGTCCCTGCGTATCCTGGGAAGTTACACCACCTGGACCGAATAACCCCGGCGTTCTCCCTGTGCACCATCAATCCGGACCCTTTTACTCACCAAGGCCATGAAAACCGTATCCATCACCGCCCCCCCCTCGAAGTCCCTGTCTCACCGTGCCCTTATCTGCGCGGCCCTGTCACCGTCAGCCTGCGTGGTTTCAAACGTACTTGCCAGTGATGATCTGGATCGCACCCGTGAGTGCCTCCAATGTCTGGGAGCACGGTTCCAACCCGCAGACCATGGGTTTTACGTTCAGGGAACAGGGGGGCGCGATTTTTCCGGCCAACGCGTTGATCTTTTCGTGGGCGAATCCGGGACCACGTGTCGTCTGGTCACCGGCGTCATCGCCGCTTTTGCCGGTGATTTTTGCATCCATGGGGCCGGGCGGATGCATGATCGTCCCATGACCGCTTTGGTCAAGGCGTTGTCCAGATTCGGGGTCACGTTTACTTTTGAGGAAAAACAGGGCTTTTTGCCCCTGATCGCCCACAGTGCCGGGACATTTGGTGAGCGGGTCTCCATCGATATTTCCGAGAGCAGCCAGTTTCTGTCCGCTTTGCTGCTGGCCGTTCCCTTTGCCCAGGATACGGTGACCATTTCTCTCGAGGGCGGCAAAGTGGTCTCCTGGCCGTATGTGGCTCTCACCCTTCAGGTTATGGAGGATTTCGGGGTCGCAGTGGACGTCCAGACAGGCGGGGATACCCGATGGGAATCCGTTGATTGGCGGACCCTTCAGGCTGTTTCCCCTGAATCCGTCAGGTTCCGCATAGAACCGCAGACGTACGCCATCTCCCAATACGCAGTGGAGGGCGATTGGTCCAACGCGTCCTATTTTCTGGCGGCAGGGGCCGTCGGGTCATCGCCGGTATGCGTCTCTGGCATCCGTCCTGACTCCATGCAGGGGGATCGGGCCGTCCTCGATATTCTCAAGACCATGGGGGCCGCGTCCGTTTGGGACGAAAACGGTTGTACCGTGTTTCCTTCCCGGTTGACCGGAACCCGTGTGGACATGTCTTCCTGTCCGGATATCGTCCCCACCGTCGCGGTTGCGGCCTGTTTCGCGTCCGGCCCCACCGAGATCCGCGGGGTTGCTCATCTCCGATTCAAGGAGAGCGATCGTCTCGAAGCGGTCGCCTCCCAACTGCGGCTTGCAGGACAGAGGGTCGATGTGCTCGATGACGGCCTGGTTATCCATCCGCGGCCTTTTGGGCCCGGAGCCAGGGTTTCGCTCTCGTCCTTCAGCGATCACCGCATTGCCATGAGTTTGAGTATCCTCGGCTGTGGCGGTATAGAGCCGGTGTTTGATGCCCCGGGGTGTGTGTCCAAGTCCTTTCCCGGTTTTTGGAAGCTGTGGGGGGAGGTTCTTCAAGGGGCTGGTGGACCATCGGACTGATCAGCCATCGGACATCTTCCTGCTGTATGGTTGTGCCGATTTTCCATCCGTAGGGGCCTTCCCTCCATTTTTTTACCGAGACGGGTTGTGTGATGATTTCTCCTTTTTTGCAAAAAGTGGCCATATTCGGCTCCCGCGGGAACATGGGCGGGTTTTTTATGGACCGTTTTCTCTCCATCGGACTGGACGTATATGGGTTTGACCTGCCCATGGATATCAACCTGCTTTCCAGGGTTGTTCCTAACGTGGATCTGGTCCTGCTCGCGGTGCCCATCCCGGCCATGGACCGCTGCCTCGGGGCCATTTCGCGACTCTTACGCCCGACGACCATCCTGGCCGACCTTTGCTCGGTGAAGACCCTTCCCATTGAAAAAATGCTCCAGGCCTTTCCCGGGTCCGTCGTTGGGACCCATCCCCTGTTCGGCCCCCAGCCCAGCGAGAAAGATCTCCGCGTGGCCATCTGCCCGGCACGCGATCCAGAGGGTGCCGAGCGTCTTGAAGAAGTTTTAGCCATGTGTTCCCTGGCCACATTCCGAACCGATCCCGCCGAACATGACAAGGCCATGGCCTTTGTTCAGGGCCTCAACTATGTGGGCACCTTGGCCTATTTTTGTGCCCACGAACATGACGATACCCTGGAGCAATTTCTCACCCCGTCCTTTGCCAGGCGTATGGATGCGGCCCAAAAAATGGTTGTGGAGGATGGACCATTGTTTGGGACCCTGTGCGAGAACAATCCGTACATGGCCACCTCTATCCGTAAGTATCTCAAGGTCCTCGGCCTGGCGGCGGCCGGCGATTATGAGCTCCTCCGTGACAGGGCCCTCCAGTGGTGGGAATAATCTGCTGGCCATTATCTACAAAATTGTTTATTCTCCGTGACCAGTTTCCACCGTCTTTTCGTGGACGCACCACGCCAATGCGGGATCGGGTCGGCCCACCCACTTGTCACCCTCTTAGCAGGAGAAAACACCATGGAAGAATATCCCATTTTTAATTGCAAAACCTCGGATGATGTTATCAAGGCGGTTCAGGACTATCGTATCTCCTTTGTCCAGTTCTGGTTCGTGGATGTCCTTGGTACCCTCAAAAGTTTTCAGGTCACGCCCAGCGAGCTCGAGGCCGCCTTTGAAGAGGGGATGGGGTTCGATGGTTCCTCTATCGAGGGATTTTGTCGGATCCATGAAAGCGACATGATCGCCTATCCCGATGCCTCTTCCTTCCAGATGGTCTCCTGGCGGCCCACGCAACGTCCTGTGGCCCGAATGTTCTGCGATATCGTCAAGCCTGACGGCACCCCGTACGAGGGCGACAGCCGTTACGCATTGAAGCGGATGCTCGCACGGGCTGCGGAAAAGGGATATACAATGTATGTAGGCCCTGAGCTGGAGTTTTTTCTTTTTGAAAACGACCGGGAACCGTCCTACACCGATTTGGGGGGCTATTTTGACGCCCCTCCTCTGGACCTGGGCAATGACATCCGCCGGGACATCATTTTCTCCCTCAAACGTATGGGCATCAAGGTGGAATACTCCCACCACGAGGTCGCACCCAGCCAGCACGAGATCGATCTGCGTTATGACGAGGCCCTGAAAATGGCGGACACGGCCATCACCTACAAGGTCATCGTCAAGGAAGTGGCACGCAAACACGGGTGCTACGCCACGTTCATGCCCAAACCCGTTTTTGGGGTGAATGGTTCGGGCATGCATGTGCACCAGTCGCTGTTCAAAAACGGCAGGAACATTTTTTTCGACGCCCATGACAAGGACGGGTTCAGCCTGAGCGCCGAGGGAAAATCCTATATCGCCGGTATCCTCACGCACGCCAAGGAGCTGACCGCCATTTGTAACCAGTGGGTCAACTCCTACAAACGCCTTGTTCCCGGGTACGAGGCCCCTGTGTACATCGCTTGGGCACGGCGCAACCGGTCCTCCCTGGTCCGTGTGCCCATGTACAAACCGGGCAAAGAAGCGGCGACCCGTATAGAACTCCGCTCCCCGGATCCGGCCTGTAATTCTTATCTCGCCTATGCGGCCATGCTCGCTGCCGGTCTCAAGGGGATGGACGAGAACTATGTCCTCGAGGCCCCGGTGGAAGAGGATATCTACGACATGGACGATGCGGAGCGCGCTGCCAAGGGCATCGGCAATCTTCCCGGAAGCCTGATCGAGGCTGTTCATTGTCTGGAAGAGAGTGGTGTCGTCCGGGACGCACTGGGTGAACACATCTTCAAAAAATTCATCGACAACAAAAAGGTCGAGTGGGATGAGTACCGGACCCAGATCACCGATTTTGAAATCAAGAAGTACTTCCCCTTGCTGTAGTCGCGCAGATTTTCCGAGGACACAACTCCGGCCCGGAGGCGCTGCCTCCGGGCTTTTGCGTTCTTGACCCTGCCGGGGTTTCGTGCTTGTAACTCCTCCAGAAAACACAATCTATGCCCATACCCACATCAGGAGACTCCATGAATATACTCGTCACAGGTGCCGCCGGGTTTATCGGATTCCACCTTTGCAAACGGTTTCTCGACCAGGGACACGCCGTCACCGGCATCGACAATCTGAATGATTATTATTCGGTTGCCCTCAAGAAGGACAGACTGGCCATGCTCGAAGGGCGTGACGGATTTACCTTCATCAAAATGGACCTCGCCGACCGGGAGTCCATGCAGGAACTTTTTGCGGTCCGGGGATTCACCCATGTCGTCAATCTGGCAGCCCAGGCAGGGGTAAGATACAGCATCATGAACCCCCTGTCCTATGTGGACAGCAATCTCCTTGGCTTCGCCAATATTCTCGAGGGATGCCGCCATAACAAGGTCGAGCATCTGGTTTTTGCTTCTTCCAGCTCCGTCTATGGGTTGAATGCGTCCATGCCTTTTTCTGTGCACGACAATGTGGACCATCCCATCAGCCTGTATGCGGCCAGCAAGAAATCCAACGAACTCATGGCCCACAGCTACAGCTATCTGTACAACCTCCCCTGTACGGGACTGCGTTTTTTCACCGTGTACGGCCCATGGGGCCGTCCGGACATGGCCCTGTTTCTTTTTACCAAGGCCATCCTTGACCAAAAGCCCATGCAGGTTTTCAATCACGGCAAAATGGAACGTGACTTCACCTATATCGACGACATCATTGAGGGGGTGGTCCGCGTCACAGCCAAGACCCCGGCACCCAACCCCGATTGGGACCCGACGGCTCCTGATCCGGGCTCGGCACCGACACCGTACAAGATTTACAACATCGGGAATAACAATACCGTGGAGCTCGGCCGGTTCATAGAGGTCATCGAGGACCATCTCGGCCGCAAGGGGATCAAGGAGATGCTCCCCATGCAGCCCGGTGACGTTGCGGCCACCTATGCCAATGTGGACGATCTCATGCGGGATGTCGGGTTTAAACCGCAGACTCCCATCGAGGAGGGGATCGGAAAATTTATTGGTTGGTACAAGGAATACTACTCTGTCTAGCCAATGTTTTTCTGGGAGAATCCAAGGCAGCGGAAAAACCCGCTGCCTTTTTTTTGGGTTTCACATTGACACCGATTCACTCGTCCCCGTATAGGTCATGGCGAATGGCCGTCATGAGATGTTTCACGTGAAACAATACCCAAAAAACAAGCGAGGCGAGAGTGGCTCGAACTATCGTTGTGGCGAATCAGAAGGGGGGAGTGGGCAAAACGACGACAACCGTCAACCTGGCGGCGTCGCTGGCTGTGATGGAAAAGAACGTCCTGGTTGTCGACTGCGACCCCCAGGCCAACGCCTCGAGTGGATTGGGAATCGATGTGGGAGAGAAAAGCCGTAATCTGTACACGGCGATGTTTGATGTGGACCAGGCCGAGGGTGCGGTGTGCGGAACCGAACTCCCGTATTTGCATGTTCTTCCGTCCACCCATGATCTCGTGGGCGCTGATCTGGAACTGGTAGAAGAGAAGAAACGGGAATTTTTTGTGGCCAACCTGGTGCGCGGCTTGGAACAGCGGTATGAATATATTTTTTTGGACTGCCCGCCGTCCCTGGGATTGGTGACGGTCAATGCCCTGTGTGCCGGGAAGGAACTGCTCATTCCCCTGCAATGCGAGTACTATGCATTGGAGGGGGTTGCCCAGCTGGTGCAGACGTATGAAGCGGTCAAGAAGAGACTGAACCCGGAGCTGGATATCATGGGGGTCGTCCTGACCATGTTCGACAAGCGCAACCGACTCTCGTTCCAGGTCGAAAACGAGGTCAGGACCTATTTCCCGGACAAGACGTTCAGGACCAAGATCCCCAGAAATGTCAGGCTTTCCGAGGCGCCGAGCCACGGAAAGCCTGCGATCACCTATGATATCAGGTCGACGGGGACCCAGGCCTATATCGCTCTGGCCCGGGAGATTCTGGGGACTAGCTCATCCTTGTAACTATTTTTTTTCGCTGAAAGGGGTGCAGGTGCAGGCGATTTTGTCCTTGAAGTGCTGTTTGGTAATCCTCGCCTTGCATTCCATGCACTGGAACGTGGTCATTCCACCGATGTTCGCCGCCTTGAGCCGGAATTTTCTCGGATCGTCAGCCGTCCAATCCTGGGTGGTGTTCCCACATTGCTCACAGGTGACATCCATGTCCACCCCGTAGGGGAAGTCCCAGAAATCCAAGAGGCGGTTCCAGTCATCCATGGGTTCGGGCACCGGTGGCCGGGATTTTTCAATATGGCGGTCAATGATCGGCTGGACCTCGCTGGCGATGGCCTTCCAAAGATCGGGGGAAATGAAGACACCAAACATGGTTCCCTGGGTGTCGTAAAGCGGGGTAATATTTTTTTGTGTGCCCATTGGATCACTCCCTGGTTGTTGGCTTGAGCGGTTAGCTGTTTGGCAAAAAAACGTTCCCGGCTGTCCCGGGTCGGGAGCGTAGGCCGGGGCGTGCATTCGGCAGGGGTCCTGCGACCCATGCCACACACGCGTCTCGGATAGCGTTTATAATCATGGGGAACGAAAAAGCAAGGTAATGTTATGAGCGTCAAGAACAGAGGACTTGGAAGGGGGCTGGACCTATTGCTCAAGGGGTCCGGGTCCGATCCGGTGGATGAGGAGATGCAGGGGGCCACGGAAGTCGCCTTGTCCGAGATTTTTCCCAATCCTGCCCAGCCCAGACAGCATTTTTCCGAAGAGGGGATCGATGACCTGGCCCGGTCCATCCAGGCCCAGGGGGTTCTGCAGCCGATACTGGTCCGTCCCCGCAAGGACGACCAGACCGGGTATGAAATCGTTGCCGGAGAAAGGAGGTGGCGAGCGACTCAGCGCACGGACCGTTTGACCATTCCCGTCCTGGTCCGGGAGATAGACGATAAAGAGACCCTGGCCATTGCCCTCATTGAAAATCTGCAGCGCGAGGATCTCAACCCTATTGAAGAGGCCATGGGGTTGAACCGCATACGGGACGAGCTCGGTCTCAGTCAGGAGGAATTGGCCAACCGGGTGGGCAAGAGCCGTTCAGCCGTGGCCAACAGCATGCGTCTGCTCAATCTACCGGAGCGGGTCAAAGAGGATCTGGAGAACAAGGCGATCACCCCCGGCCATGCCCGGGCCTATCTTTCCATGGACACGCCGGAGGGCCAGAATCACGTCCATGGTCAGGTCGTCACAAAAAATCTCAATGTCCGCCAGACCGAGGTCCTTGTGCGGAACATGATCGCCAAAAAGGATTTGGAGGACGGACAGGAGGATGGCCCGGCCAAGGAGGCTGCCAAACGGTTCTGCAAACAGTGCCGATCCGAGCTGGAGGGTTTCATGGGAAAACGCAAGGGACTTTCGCTCCGGGTGACTGGGGGGCCGGCCAAGGGGGCCATCACCCTGAGCTACGCCACGAGCCGGGAAAGAGAGCGGATACTGAGGATCATGGAGCAGGGTGCCGGCCGAATGGACGAGGAGGTATAGACACGCATGACCATGATCGAGAAACGTGCACTGCTGGAGAGTCTTGGAGGTCTCAGGGACGTACCTGTTCTTATCGTCGGGGACATCATGCTCGATCATTACCAGTGGGGATGGGCCGATCGGATATCCCCGGAAGCACCCGTCCCGGTGGTTTCGGTCGAACGGGAGACCTGGAAGCTGGGAGGGGCCGGGAACGTGGCTAGAAACGTCAAGAGGCTCGGGGGATCGCCGTGTCTCGTGTCCATGGTCGGGGACGATGCTGCGGGAGCAAAAATCGAGGGGCTGCTGGATGACAAGAACATTGAACACCACCTGGTCCGTACAAAACGTCCAACGACCATCAAGACCCGGATCATCGCCGGGAGCCAGCAGATGCTCCGGGTGGACCAGGAGAAAAAGGGACGCATGTCTCCGGCAACCAGGGAGCGGTTCGCAAAGACCCTTGGCGCGCGGGGCAAGAATGTTGGGAGCGGTGTCGTTTCGGATTACGGCAAGGGGGTCATCTGCCCCGAGGTCCTGGGGATCTTGAGGGGATGCTTGCCCAATGGAAGGGTGTTTGTCGATCCCAAAATCGAGAATTACGGGATCTATGGGGACCATTACCTCATGACCCCCAACGCCAAGGAGGCCGCAGAGAGCGTGCAAGGATCCATGGAAACCCCACTGGAGATACTCGGGGTGGGACGGCGGATCATCGCGGAGAAAAACCTGCAGAATCTTCTCATCACCCTGGGCGGGCGGGGCATGGTCCTGTTTTCTGAAGATGGACGGGTTGCACATATCCCAACGGTCGCCCAGGACGTGTTCGACGTCACCGGGGCCGGGGATACCGTAATCGGGGTCCTTGCCCTCTGTTTGAGCGCGGGGATGGATCTGTTGACGGGGTGCGTTCTCGCCAATTGCGCCGCCGGGATTGTCGTGGGCCAGGTGGGGACGGCCGCTGTCGAATTGGATGATCTCGTCCGTTGGCTGGAGGGGAGCAGGCTGCCCGAGATCAGCTATTGGCACGAGATGGAGGGATGAATCCCGGAAGGTTCAGGTGGGAGACACCATCACTTGCTGTCGCTGCTGGTGAGCACGTGGTTCATTAATTGTTGGAGTTTACCCATGTCATCGAGGAACATTTCTTCAAGCTGGTCCAGACGTTCGTTGAGCCGCGTGGTGTTCCCGGAGCTATTTTCGGCAACCGGGTGCTCACGGAGTGCGGTGATCATCGCATGGTGGTCCTTGTGGGCATGGTAGAGTTTACACAATGCCTGTTTGCACCGGGTCGACGATTCCTGAAGACGCTGGCGATGGGACGTCTCTTCCCCAAGGCGCTGTTCTAGCAGGGCGATGGTCGCACTTGTCTGATTGTCCCGTTCCATGAGCGCATCAATTTTCTTGCTCTGATCGCTGACGACTTCCAGGAACTGGACGAGTTTTGCCTGGAGCTCGCTGTTGTCGGACCGGACCAATGCCTGGGATTCTGTTGGTGCGTCGATATCGATGGTCTTTGGAAGTTCCTTTTGGAGAAGGGCCTCAACTTCTTCCTTTTTATGTCCCTTGGAGTACAGCTCGGAGATCCTGGTCAAGATGGAACCGGCATCAGGGGCGTACATGGTCATCCGCCCGATCTTTCTGTGTGGAAGGTAGGAGGCGAAGAGTTTTGCGTAACGCCTGGCTGTCGGTTCAGGGATTTGGAGCCGCCGGGCCATGGCCGTCAAACTGAGCCAATCATTCATGGTGTCCTCTTGGGGAAGGTCAGGTCGATTACGGATGGGTTTGTACCGTGAGTCGCAAGGATAAAATGGTTATGGGACCAAATCCGTACCAATATTGATACATACCGATAGCTGACAGACAAATTTTTTTTTTGCTACCGGAGAAATTGTATGCCTGTCAACGGATGGTGCGTGAGTTCTGGCGGTTTCCGGTGTATGGTCGCCCCCGGGGATAGGGGCAACCCGGGTTCGTCTCGGGGAGGGCTTCGTTGTTCGACAGAAGCGGGTCATGGACCGTCCAAGCCGTTTCCCCAGAAAAGCCATCTTTTGTCATGTTCCCCCATACGTGGGATTTCGGGGATTTGGTAGACCTTGTATGTCCGGGGGGCCCCCTCGAGGGGGCGGGCAAAGGTTGATGCCGAACTGAAGATGAATCCGAGGACGTCCTTTGCCTGGGGGGAGCCGCCCTGGTCGAGGGGGCGGACAAGGGCCTTGAGGGCAGGATGGGACAGCCGGTCTCTGTCCCTGATGGTGCCGATCATCTGGAGGATTGCAGCCCGATCTTCGACGGGGCTCCACCCTTCGCCCAGTCCGCGTTTTTCCGGGATGACGGTGAAGGGGGAGGCGTGTGGAACGAACATGAGGGCGGATGGATTGAAGGAGCGGGCACAAAAATAGGACCGGTAGCTGTCCAGATTGTCCAGGATTGTTTCCAGATCAATGGACAGGGATAACCGGCTTGGATGGACCATGGGCGCATGGGAAACCGAGCACGAGGCAAGGCCGATTGTGAGGAACAGGGTCCATACCTGGACCATAATGGTATACCTTGAACGATCCATGGAGCCTCCATCCTTGGCTGGGTCGATTGATGGAAAGTGGAGCGGGTCCGTCATCGACTATCAGGGTCTCATCCCCACCCCATATGCCGAATTCTGGGCAGAGGCAACGGGATTGTTCAACCCTACGCCGGAGAACGGCAACGGATACAGACTGGGCGATCGGGACCCCATGGCTCCGGACGGTCACATGCTTGACGCCATGGCTCCATGAATGGTTTTCTACATTTTTGGGTGAGAGCGGCCAGTACTGCGCACGGTACGGATGACTATAACCAGGGATAGGGATATACGGAAACATGTTGACGATCATAGGTGTATTTTTGGGCGGGATATTTTTGGGTTTCATGGTCAGAGGGCGCCGGAGGCTGCTCGAGCTGGCCAGGCGTCTTTCCGGATGTGCTTTGTATAGCCTGTTGTTCATCCTCGGACTATCGATGGGGGTTGACGACCATCTTATGGCCGAGCTTCCCCGTCTCGGCTCCAGCGGCCTCCTTTTTGCCCTGGGAGGGGTATGTGCGAGCATCGGATGTTGTCGTCTGCTGGCCGGACGTGCGGCGGGGCGGCCATGAAGGATTCCTGCATCCTTATCGCTTTTTTTCTAGCCGGAATCCTTGCCGGGGTCACAGGGACCGTTCCCAAAGAATATCTGGTGCCATCATTGGAGATGGGAATCCTGTACGTGCTTATCTTCCTCGTTGGACTGGGTATGGGCAGTGACAGCAATTTTTTGCAGAATATACTCCGGATTGGAAAACAAGACCTTATCGTCCCCGCATCTGTCGTCATCGGGTCGATCCTCGGGGGGGCGGCTGTCTCGCTGGTAATCACCGGCGTCGATTGGACCGGAGGGGCAGCGGTCGGCGCAGGGTTTGGTTACTACAGTCTTTCAAGTGTGCTCATTTCCCAATTGCGGGGTGACGAGCTGGGAACCATCGCCCTGGTGGCGAATATCGCCAGGGAAGTGACGACCATCGTGGCCGCCCCGCTCATGGTCCGGCTCACGGGCCCCCTGGGTCCCATAGCATCTGGAGGGGCAACGGCCATGGATACGACCCTGCCGATCGTCGTCAGATGCTCGGGGAAAAAATACGCCATGACTTCAGTGATCAGCGGAATATTTTTGACCTGCCTCGTTCCGATCCTGGTGCCGTTCCTCCTGGCCCTGGAGCTTCCCTTTTGAGAGGGGGTGGCATATATGTTTTCCGGTCCTGATGGGGGGATCGTTACCACCGCGGTTCAGTCCGAGCGGCTCCTTTTTTTCTGGATTTTTTTGATCACCGGAGACCACGCAAATTGGGCCGTAAACTTGAACATGTTGCAACACTGATATCTTGGCCTGAATAGTTGCGAATTTTTTACATCACATTGCCACATATGGAGGAATGCTATGATTTACGTGGTTACACAGTGTACTGATTGTCCCTTCCACCAGGTCCACGACGGCAAACGAAGCTGCAAGGTTGCCTCGGTGGTTCATCAGGAGATCCCGGCAGATGAAAAAAAGCGTCCGGAGTGGTGCCCATTGCGCAAGGAGCAGATGATCGTCCGGGATAAGAATTTGTAACCGCCATATTATACGCTTTTTGGATGGGATAAAGAAAAATCCCCGGACCATGTTGTCATCGCATGTTCCGGGGATTTTTTTGTATAATGGATGGTTGGAGAAAAGAGTAGGGCTACGGCGCTGACCTGGATACGAGGGTGACCAATATGGATTCGAGGTCTTCGAGAGAGAATGGCTTGCTCAGAAAGTAGTCTATGCCGCATTCTCGACTCCGTTGCTTGTCCTTGTCCCCGGCAAGGCCGGTCATGGCGACGATCGGGATAGGGTTGGAATGGTCGCGTATGGTCCGGGCAACGGTGAATCCGTCCATACCCGGCATCTGGATGTCCAGAATGAGGGCGTCGTAGCGGTCAGGGGCGGACGCCAACGAATCGAGTGCCGCCTGGCCGTTGGAACACATGTGATAGTTCTCGATACCGAGGAGCTCAAATATTTCCAGGACCAGCTCCTGGTTCATGGGGTTGTCCTCCGCGACAAGAATGGACAACCCGCTGAAGGCCGTGGCCGTGGCCCCTGTCGTCTCCGCGATATTCCCGGAACCGGATGGGGGTTCGGTTTCTGTGCACCGTTTCAGTCCAAGGGAAAAAAAGAATCTGCTCCCATGCCCGGGGTTGCTGTGGAGGAATATCCGGTCGCCACCCAGCAGGGAAACGAGTTCCGAGGCGATGGACAGCCCCAACCCCGTGCCCGGGTATTTACGGGCCAATCCGCTGTCCACCTGGGAGAAGGCATTGAAAACAGATGCTTGCTTATCCTCGGGAATCCCGATGCCTGAATCGGCAACAATGAAGCGGACCCGGGCGGTGTCGGGACCGTCCTGGTCCGGGAAGGATTTGGCCGCGAGAAGGACGTACCCGGAGTGGGTGAATTTGAGCGCGTTACTGATGAGATTGTTCAAGATTTGCTGCAAACGGAGAGGGTCGGTCATGACCAAGCCGGGCAGGGGCTCGGTCTCGAAACGCATTTCCAGGCCCTTGGCCTTGGCCACCGGGATGTGTGCCTGATAGACGGATTCGAGGAGTTGGTGCAGGTCGACCCGTTGGTTGGAGATGGTGAACCCCTTGGCCTTGATTTTGGAAATGTCCAGGACATCGTTGATGATACTCAACAATGTATGGATGGAGACGATCATGTTCGATGCATAGCGTTCCTGTTTGGGCGTGAGGCCGGAGCGCTGCAAAAGCTGGGTCATGCCGAAGATGCCGTTGAGGGGCGTGCGTATCTCATGGCTGACAGTGGCCAGGAAGGCGTCTTTCATGGAGCTCAAGGATTCCGCTTCGTTCCTGGCCTTGTTCAGATAACCGACCATGGTCTTGAAGGAGTTGATCAGGTCCCAGATTTCGTCCTTGGAGCTTGACGGATAGGCGATCTCCTTGAGCGGCGTTATGGAATCCGTTGTACGGATTTTTTTGGCCGCCTGGGCGAGGGAGGTGATCGGGTGGATGACGTGTCGGTTGATGTAGGCGTAAAAGAGGAAGCTCCCGCACACGACCAGCAAGGAAAACAATCCGAGTATCAGACCGAGCGTGTGTAAAGGGGCCTGGATCGGCTCCAAGTCCCTGAGCAGGTAGAGGGTCAGATCCCACGTATACAGAGTGAGGGAAGCCTTTTCCACGAGAAATGTCGTGGGAAAGGTCCGGACCTTGACCTCGATGGTACGCCCCGCTTGCAAACGGCTTGCTTGGAGGTCCCCAAGGTCCAGGTCAGAGGACGCGGCGACTATCTCGTTGCCACGGACAAGGGCGATAAATTGGTTTTCGTCCTCGCCGAGCTGGTCAAGGAAGGACTGCTCCGGGTAGATAAAGGCTATGACCAGAAACCCGAGCAGCCGGTTATCCCGGGAGTGGATGGCCCGCCTGATCAGGTGGTTCAGGCGTCCTTTGTGGACCATGAGCCGTTCGGATGGCCCGGACAGGGTCATCGGGCAGAAGTCCTCCACTTCTGGGCGACTGGCGGCCTTGACCGATTCGTCCCTTCCCAGGACCCAGACCGCCCGGATGGGACGTTCCTTGGAAAATTCTGCAAGATTGCTTCCAAGCTGGGACCAGAGCTGTAGCTGGAGGAGTACCCGCAGGGAACTGTCCCCGGCAATGGTCGAGGCCTGTCTATGGTTGAAAAGGAGGCGGTATTCGAGCATCTGCTCGACCAGCACCGCCTCCCGGTGGAGCTCGGAGGTGACGGTTTGCTGCTGCAGAGAGATGATATACCAAAAAAGGCATCCAACAGACAGGCCCAGAAGAAGGAGGAAAAGCAACCAGGCTTTCCGTAAACGGTTCTGCAGGGAAATCTTTTGGGAAGGGGGCATGGCTAATCGAGGGAGGGTATGGTTGTGTAAATGATGTCAGCGGCGCTGAGTATGGGGAGTGGGATTTTGATACCGAGCATGGCCGCCCGTGCGGTGTTGAAGACAATGGCGAATTCCGGGGCATCCACAATGGGGAGTCTTCCGGGAGTCTGGCCGCGCAAAATTTCGAGCGCGTACAGTCCGGCCGCGTATCCCATGGATTCGAACCGGACCGCGGCCCCGCCGAACAACCCCATCCGGGAGAAATCGAAATTAAGGGGGATTTCCGGAATGGATGAGTGGTTGATGGTCCATGCAAATATTTCCCCGGCAGAAAGGATGTTTCCATGCCTGTCCGGTAGGCTCAGGGCCGCTGGGTAGATCGCCCCAAGAGACTGGTCGCGGTTGAACCCGGCGATGAGCTCTTTGTACTCTTCAAAGGTTCTGACACGATAGAGGTACCAGGAGACCGGGAGGCTCTCTGAATCCGATTCCAGGGTCATCTGTCTGGCGACGGCCTGGCCCGTTGGAGTGAAGTCGGTTATCCCCGCGACCTTGGTGCAGTCGGGCAATACCTCCTTGGTGACCTGGAGAGATTTTTCCAGGTAGAGTTTTTCATAGATGCCGGTGACATTTTTTCCCGGATGGTTGCGGGACTGCATGAAATCCTGGGTGGCGTCGAAATACTCGGGGGGATTGTTCAGGCCACAAAAGACAACTTTTTGGGACGGGTCCCTGGCCAGGGGCAATCCGACGGTTCTAAAGGCATTGTCGTCAATGGTCACGACCAGATCCGGACGGTATCTTTGTATCTGGAGCAGGGCCAATTTGCCCCTCAACCCAATGGCCGCCCCGCTGGTATAGACCATCTTGGTATGCATATAAAAATGACGGATTTCAATGGAGAGGTCGGTGGTCGTTGGAGAGGTCAGGGCGCGCTCGATCCCCTTGGATTGGGGGGCGTCGCAAACGTGGTCGGGATTGTAACTATGGACGATAAAGACCCTGGCCGACTCGGGGGAAGGAAAGGTAGAAAAAGACGCATGGACCAAGGATACGCATACCCACAGGGGGCAAAGGAGGAGGGCAAGGAGACAAGTAATAGGACCGCGCATAGGTATGTTGCAGAATAAATTATCGGAAAAAGGTTGGGGAGGATCGGACCTAAACCAGAACCAGTTTGAAAACGTGGGTTCTGGTGATGGATCGATACAAGAATTTTTTGGCTACGAGCTTATCAGCTCATGAGCTGATAAGCTCGTAGCCTGTTAAGCCTTGATAGCGGAACACATATCCGTAAATTTGAAGACGACGGCTTCCAAAGTAGGTTTGGCTTAAACGGGAACCATCCCCCCAATGGTGGCGACACATCTGGAACATGCTCTTATTGTGTTATAAAATCAATACGCACGGTTTGGCGGATTCCATTGATCCAGCCCAACAGGTTGGCCGGGATATACTGGTTCTCGCCGGTGGTCTTTTATGCATGATTCCAGCCGTCTGGAACTTCCCCGTGGGGGAGAAAACTACGGGACAGGGGGATGTACCCTTGGCGCACAAAAGAAGGTTGGGGCACAGATACCGCTGGCACACCAAACGGGCGGGCCACAGTGAACGTGGCCCGCCCGTTTGGTGTGCGCAAAGGTGGTGGTCCGGGGGAGCGGTGTTAAACGCCGGACCGTGCCGCGGAAAGGGGGTCTGCGGACCCCGCATCATGTGGGTGGGAGCGGACCCCTTCTCCCTGTTGGCGGACCAGCCGAATGTATTTTTGTCGTATGGCTGCAAAATCTCTTGTGGTTGCATGCCTTTCGGAGGGGGAGAGCAGGGAGGATAACCGCTTTTCCAGTTTATGGGGGTTCTGCTCCTTCTTGATGGCCAGAACGCCCTCCAGAATGATCGATGCATTCAACAATTCGTCATTGGTTCTTCCACGTATGCATTCGGCCATGGGGGTACAGAAAAACTGATTGAGAACGATGCCGTACAGGGTGGAGGTCAGGGCCACGGGTATGGTCTGGAGGATTGTGCCGGTATCGCCAAGCCCGGAAAGCATCCCTATCAATCCAATGACACTCCCGACCACCCCGAATGAAGGGGCTATTCTGCCCATGTTCCTGTATATGGCCTCACTCTGCTCCCGACGGTTCCGGAAGAAAGTGGTCTCCATGGACAAAATTTCTCTGATTTCCTTGTCGGTATACCCGTCCACGAGGAGTGCGAGACCGTTACGAAGAAAAGCGACACCATGCTCCCCGGCGGTTTTTTCCAGGCTCAAAAGTCCGTGACACCGCGACCTGATGGACAGTTCGAGAAGAGACTGCACAATGGTCCCCGGATCGGGCGGGGTTGTCGAGTAGGCACGGATCCCGGTTTTCAGTGCCCTGGATAGATTTCCAGAGGGATGGCTCAAAAAAATCGCACCCATCGTGCCGCAGACAACCACGGCCAGACCGCTCAGGTTCAAAAAGGCCAGCCTATTGTCCAAGAAGACAAAGGCGAGCAAGAAGATGGAGATACATACTCCCGCGCCGATAATGTTCTTTTTGGTCATGATCGCGTTCCTTGACGGTTTCTGGTCAAAATGATCTCGACCCGCCTGTTCTGGATCCGGTTGGCCCGGGAGGTGTTAGGAACCCGGGGATCGTTGGGACCACGGCCACTGACCGTGATCCTTGAAGAGGATATATTGCCTTCGCGCATGAGCCAATGCGCCACTGTCATGGCCCGGGCGGTCGCCAGTTCCCAATTTCCTTCGAATTCAGGGGTATGCACGGGAAGGCCGTCTGTATATCCGATGACCTGGATCTCCAGATTGGATTTACGGATGATCGGGAGCACGGTTCGAAGAGAGGAAACCGCCTTGGGTTCGAGATTTGCGGAAAGGTGGTTGAAAAGAATGGGCCGGTCCAGGGTAAATGCTATAAGTTTGGGGGATTGCATGGTTCTGGCCAGCACGTCAGCATCGTCGGTTGGACGGAGGCCAATGCTTTGTTCCGTCTGGACACCGGTATAGGTTTCCCGATGCACGGTACGGAGTTTCGTGGTCCGCGACCGGGGCTGGTCAAGTTCTTGACGGACATTCTCGGGAACACCATGGATGTCTTCCCGGATCTCGCGGAAAAAATCCCGCTTGGCACTGGCAAAGGCAAAAAGAACCGCAAAGAGGATGAACATGGTCATCATCAGGTCCGACCAGGGAACCGCCCAGGAATTTGCATCCGAACCATTGTCCGAGGTTTCCAGGGGGAACCCGGAAAGTGTCTCTCCACGATGAGAAAGGGGGGGGTATTGGTGGTGCATGGCATCCTGTACGTTGTGATTGGAAGGGTCAAAATTTTGTTGGAATTGGGCTTGGGGTAGTTTAAGCAAGGAAGATGCCGGGTCATCCAACCAGCACCTTGAGGGGGGGATACAGACGGGTGGACCATACAAAACGGGGCGTGATTCCGATGGTCCGGGATCACGCCCCGCCGCGTTCATGGAGCACGCGTGGGTCAGCGAATGGAGGTTCCCTGAAAAAGAGGATCTTGCAAGGATAAACGGAACTGTTCAGGACGGAATTTCATTATGACTACATGATAAAATCTACCGTCAAATCTGCGTGTTGATCAAAGACATCAAGAAACTGGAGAATGTAAGAAAAAAGAGGCCTACATGTTAACGCAGGAAGCCTGCAAACCAACAAAGGCATTCAGACGCCCGCGGCGCTCGACCTGCCCAGACAAAGGCTCTGACAACTACCGCTGTTTAACCGTCTATAATCTCTCAAATTTTTTAAAATCCTTCAATCCGCAATTCTGATTGTTGTTGCGGGATTACGCCCCCCAAATGGAGCGGGTTGCAGCCAGGGCCGTTTGATATACACCGGAGGGGATGCAGCCGAGCACCAGAACGATACCGGCCAGGGACAGGGCCATGACCCGGGCTCCTAGTGTGGCGTCGATGGTTCTGGGGGTTTGTTGCTCGCGGGTGTAGGCATATCTGACCAGATTCAGATAATAGAAGATAGAGAACGCCGTATTGATGGCTCCGAGGATGACCAGCCAGTCATAACCGTGCCCCCACAATGAGGTGAACAAAAAGAGCTTGCCCGTGAAACCCATGGTCGGGGGCATGCCCACCAGGGCAAAGGCCCCGACGGCCAGGGCCAGGGCATAGGCGGGCGCGTATTTGTACATCCCGGAGAGGTCGTCCAGTTCTAGGTTGTCACCGCCAGGCGCGACCCGGGCGATGACCCAGAAACAGGTCAGGTTCATGAACACATAGGCCAGTCCGTAGAACGCGGCTGCAGCCATACCCGCGTCAGTTCCGGCCACCACGCCCATGAGCACGTATCCGGCATGGGCCACGCTGGAGTACCCGAGAATTCGCTTGATGTCCTTCTGGGCCAGGGCGGCCAGATTGCCGTAGGTCATGGACAGGGCCGCCAGGATGGCCAGGACATCGGTCATGGCCACACCGGGGAGGACCAGATTGGTGATCCGGATCAAAGCGACCACGGCCCC
Organism: Desulfoplanes sp.; assembly: GCF_054921335.1. Taxonomy (NCBI): domain Bacteria; kingdom Pseudomonadati; phylum Thermodesulfobacteriota; class Desulfovibrionia; order Desulfovibrionales; family Desulfoplanaceae; genus Desulfoplanes; species Desulfoplanes sp. Next base: position 29,622 of record NZ_JBUDSQ010000019.1, read on the forward strand.
GAGCTTGGGGAGCGTGGCCACAAAGGCGGCCGTCTCGTTGGTCGCCCCGGTGTACACGTCAGGGCACCAGAAGTGGAAGGGAAACAGGGCCAGTTTGTAAAAGAATGAAATCAGAAACATGGTCGTCCCGACCATGGCAATGGGACAATCCATGGTGATCTTCCCGGTCAATCCGGAGAGATACGATGTGTGGGCACAGGCCAGGATGTATGAGAGGCCGAACAGAGAGATGGCCGTGGCCGCTGCGCCGAACAGGATGTACTTGATGGACGCCTCGGCAGCGGGTCTGCTCCCCTTGCGCAGGGAAATGAGCGAGTACAGGCTGTAGGAGGAGATCTCCAGGGCGATGAACATGGTCATCAATTCCACCGCGCTGGATAGGAGCATGAGTCCCCAGGAACTCAGGGCGAGCATGAGATAGTAGTCGGTCCGCTTGAACGGCTCCACTCCCGGGAGTTTCTTGCCGTTGAACACGGTGATGCAGAAACCGATAGCTATGGCCAGTTTGAAGAACTGGGACAGCCCGTCGACCCGGTAGGCGTCGGCAAAGAACATGCCCTGACTCCCCAGCCCGCCAAAGGCGATGAGAACACCTGCCAGAGAAGCCCATGCGATCCAACCGGTCTTTTTGGTCTCCTTGCTGAAGACCGAGACCAGGAACAGGGCGGCGATGAACACGAGCTGAAAAAGCTCGGGGCCGAGGGTGATGATGGATGAAAGCACAGGGGAGCTGGTCATTGTTACTGCACTCCTTGGGGGGACTTCGGGGTGGTGACGGTCATGTGGGAGACCAGATCGGGCCGTTGGTCTTTGAGCACGGCCCGTACCCGTTTGATGGTCTTGGGAATGGAGGCATCGATGGTCATCCGTGTCAGGGTCGGGGCCAGACCGAGGTAGAGGACCAGGACGGCCAGGGGAAGAATGTACGCCCATTCACGGCGGTCCAGATCAGCAAGTCCCTTGCCCGCCGATGGTCCGCCCCAGGCCAGCTTCTGGAGAAGTCTGAGCATGTAGGCCGCAGCGAGCATGGCACCGGGGATGGCCAGAGCACCGACAAAGATGTTGTTCTGGAAGGCGCCGATGAGAACCAGGGCCTCGCCCACAAAACTGTTGGTTCCGGGAAAGCCCAGTGAGGACATGGCAAACAATCCGAAAAAGCCGATATACGCGGGCAGGTACTTGGCGAGCCCGAGGTTGTCGGCGATCTCCCTGCTGTGGGTCCGTTCGTAGATGGCACCAACGAGCATGAACAGGGCACCGGTGGTGATCCCGTGGTTGAGCATCTGGAAGACCGCGCCTTCGATGCCCCTGGTGGTGAAGACAAAGATCCCCAGGGTGACGAACCCCATGTGGGCCACGGATGAATAGGCGATGAGCTTTTTCATGTCCTTCTGCCCCAGGGCCACCAGACCGCCGTAGATGATGGAAACGATCGAGATACCGATCATCAGCGGGGCGAAGTACACGGATGCGTCAGGCGTCATGGGCAGACAGAACCGCAGGAAGCCGTAGGTGCCCATTTTCAGGAGCACGGAGGCCAGGAGCACGCTGCCCGCGGTGGGCGCCTCCACATGGGCGGCCGGAAGCCAGGTGTGGAAGGGGAACATGGGCACCTTGACCGCAAAGGCCAGGGCCAGGGCCAGGAAGGCCCAGAACTGGAACCTGAAGGAGAACTCGCTCGCCATGATCACGGGGATGGAAAAGGTCCCTGTCTGGAAATAAAAGGCGATGATGGCCACCAGTAGGAGCGTGCTCGCCGACAGGGTGTACACGATGAACTTGATGGAGGCGTATTTGCGTCTGGGCCCGCCCCACACCGCGATGATCAGGAACATGGGGACGAGCATGGCCTCCCAGAAGACATAGAAGAGAACCATGTCCAGGGCGGCAAAAACCCCGATACACACCGAAATCATGAGCAGCATGCAGATGTGGAACTCCTTGACCCGCTTGCCGATGTAGTTCCACGAGCAGAGCACGCACAGGGGCAGAAGCAGGATGGTCAGAAGGATCATCAGCAGACTGATCCCGTCGATGCCCAGATAATAGGAAAGCCCCCATTGGGGCACCCAGGGGATCTGCTCCACGAACTGGAAACCCGTGGCGTGGATGTCGAACCCGACAAACGGAAAGGCCAGGGCCATCTCCACGAATCCGGCCGCGAGGGTGACCAGCCGGATGGTCCGGTCGGTACGCAGCCAGGCCAGAAGAAACGAAACCGCAAGGGGAAAGACGATAAGACTCGTGAGGGTCATGGATGCCGACTCCGATCAGATGGTTGGGGCCATGGACGGGCACGGCCGTAGGTCTGATGACTTCTTGTTTTAGATGAAAAAATAGACCGCTGCGATGGTTCCGATGCCGATGAGGGCGGCCAGGCCGACATAGTCGGACAATTTGCCTGTCTGGAGTTTGGCCAGAAATCCGCCGATCCCGACCACGGAGGTGGCTGTTCCGTCGACCACGCCGTCAATGGTCTTGGCGTCGAACCGTGAAGAGCCCCCGGCCATATCCAGGAGCCCGGCCATGCCGATCTTACGGTATACGGAGGTCCACCACGAATCGATCATGGCCACGGGATACTTGGCCAGAAAGAGACCGATCCAGCCCACGATGCGGTAGAGGAAATCGAAGTCCAGGTTCCGCCCTTCGTGGGGGGCGATGATCTTCCGACAGAGGTAGAACCCAAGCCCGGTGAATCCAAGAAGCTGCAAGGATGCCAGAACCTGCCAGGGTGCGAACGGATGGTAGTCCAGGGGAAACGGCAGCAGACTGTACAGGGCCTGGGGATAGACACCGGTGAAAAAACACAGAAACGCGGCCATGAACATGGCTACATACATGTTTTTGGGAAGTTCCTTGACCCCACCGGTGTACTCGGGTTTGGACCAGAACGCGAAATAGGGGAGCTTGATGCCGACTGAGAGGAAGGTACCGACTGCGGCTATTTCCATGCCCAGCGCCAGCCAGGTATGGTGCGACATGGCGGCGCCGGCAATGGTGATGTTCTTGGAGATGAATCCGTTGAACAGGGGGAAGCCGGAAATGGAAACCGCAGCGACCATATAACAAAACATGACCAGGGGCATGCGCGAGGCCAGGCCGCCCAATCGTGTCAGCTTGGCCGTTCCTGTTGCGTACAGGATGCAGCCTGTCGCCATGAACAGAAGTCCCTTGTACAGAATATGGGCGTAGGCATGGGCACAGGCCCCATCCACGGTCATGGCCGTGCCGATACCGATACCCGCGACCATGTACCCCACCTGGGAGACGATGTGATAGGAGAGAATGCGTCGGGCATTGTTTTCGATGGTGGCGTAGCAGGCACCGTAGATGGTCATGATCACGCCCATGATGCCGAGGATCTCGAATCCGGAGAAGCCACGGGCCAGAACGTACACGGCCGTCTTGGTGGTGAAGGCGCTCAGAAAGACCGCCCCGGTCACCGTGGACTCGGGATAGGCATCGGGCAGCCAGGCGTGCAGGGGAACAACTGCTGCGTTGACGCAGAATCCGAGCAGGATCAGCCAGTCATAGAGCTGCGCCGAACCCGGCTGGACCGCGGTGAAGGCAAAGGTGCCCAGATCCCCATAGCGCAGGAGCAGTCCGGCAAGGAGGAAGAGACCGCCCAGGGTGTGGAACAGAAAATACCTGAAGCCGGCCTGGGTGGACCGCTTGTTCCGGGCCAGCCAGATGACAAAGGTGGAGGCCACGGACATGAGTTCCCAGAAGAGGAACAATGTCACGTAATCGCCCGCAAACACGCACCCGAAACCGCCGGCCACGTAGAGGGCCGCGGCGATGTGCTGGTATTTGTCCTCCACGTGCATGGCAAAGACCATCCCGATCAGGGCCTCGATGGCAAAGACATGGGCAAAGATGATCGAGAGCTTGTCCGCACGGCCGAAAACCATGTCCAGGCCGAGCCAGCCCATGAACCCATAGGTTCCCTGGTCCATGGTCAGAACTGCGAAGATGGCCACCAGCCCCGGTAGGGGCAAAAGCCACCGCCAGGCCTTGTTGTTCCGGGCAAAGGGCAGAATGACGGCCAGGACGAAAAAGCCAAGGGCCGGATGGAGAAAATTACTCAGACCGGTCATAGAACGCCTCGGGTTTGTTGATCAGGGGGTAGATGATTTTCTTGAGCACCAGAACCATGGCCACGCTGACAGCGACCCCGAAAACGGCCCAGAATCCGATGGAGGTTTCCATGGTGAAGTGGGCGTGGTGGGGATGGAGAAAAATATTGATCCCCACAAGAATGCCAAGGGCGATGAACAGCGCCTTTTTCCACATAGGCGCATTGTTCCGGGCCTTGATGAGAAATCCTGAAAACGAGGAGGTAAGGCTCATGACGGTTCCGTTTCCTGAAAAGAGGTTGTGTGATGATGTGTTACGGGCCTGCACGGATCCAAACCGGGAAAACTAAGCCTTTCCGGAATATTGGGGTTCTCAAGAACCTTTGCTCCGAAGATGGTTCGGTAGGGGCATCCCGTGCGGGTGCCCTTTGTGCGAGGAACCTTATGATTGCGACATCGCTGAATTGTGGGCACCCGCACGGGGTGCCCCTACAATCTCATTGTCTTGAAGTCCGATCACGGTTGGCTCCAAAAAATTTTGTGTCCCAGACGAAGACTGCCTTAGATCCCCCTGAAAATCTGAATGAGTTGCAGGACCGGTTCCGGATAGATGCCAATGACCACGGAAATGGCCGCGGTGACGCACAGGGGAATGACCATGCACAAGGGGGCCTCCTTGACCCCTTCATAGGCAAAGGGCAGCTCGGCATGGGCCGGTTTGCCGAAAAAGGCCTTGTACACGACCGGTCCGAAATACGCGGCATTGAGCAGGGTGCTTCCCAGCAGGGCGATCAGGAGGATGATCTGATGGGTCTGGACCGCGCCGTTGACCAGAAACCATTTGGTCACGAACCCGCACACCGGCGGGATACCGATCATGCTCAGCGAGGCCACGGCAAAGGCCCCGAAGGTCCAGGGCATCTTGCGCCCGATCCCGGACATGAGGCGGATGCTTCTGAGGTTGCAGGAGACAAAGATGGCCCCGGCCGCAAAGAACAGGGTGATCTTGGAAAAGGCGTGGTTGGCGATGTGGATGAGCCCGCCCTGCACGGCCACCGGTGTGAGCATCGCCACACCGATGATGATGTAGGAGAGCTGGCTCACGGTTGAATAGGCCAGCCGGGCCTTGAGGTCATCCTTGGTCAGGGCGATGATGGAGGCCACGACGATGGTGAAGGCCGCCGCATACGCCAGGGGAATGCCCAGGTTCAGATCGTTCAAGAGTTCCACCCCGAATCCGGACAGGATGACCCGGCTGATGGAGAAAACACCGGCCTTGACCACGGCCACCGCGTGCAACAGGGCCGAGACCGGGGTTGGTGCGACCATGGCGGAGGGCAGCCAGTTGTGCAGGGGCATGATGGCCGCCTTGGCAATGCCCAGGATGTACAGGACATAGGTGACCGTAACCAGGACCGGATCGGCATCGGCCGGGAAGATCCCCTTGACCATGTCGCCGAGATGGAAATCCAGGGTGCCCGCCAGCACGTAGGTGAGGACCATGGCCGGGAGCAGGAAGAGTTTGGAGGTCCCCATGAGGTAGACGATGTATTTGCGCGCCCCGGAATAGCCCTCCTCGTCCTGGTGGTGGGCGACCAGGGGATAGGTGAAGATGGTGATGATCTCGTAGAACAGGTACAGGGTGAAGATGTTCGCGCTCATGGCCACGCCCACGGCCCCGAAAATGGCCACGGCAAAACAGAAATAATACCGTGTCTGGGCGTGTTCCTTGAGGGAGCGCATGTACCCGATGTTGTAGCTCGTGGCCAGAATCCACAGGAACGAGGCCACAAAGGCGAATATCAGGGTCAATCCGTCGGCGCAGAGTTTCACGTCGATACCCGGCAGCAGGTGGAAGAGATGCAAAACCAGGATCTTGCCCGAAAGGACCGGGGGAAACAGGGACAGGACCGAGAGCAGGGTCAGGATGGCCGCGCCAAAAGATACGGCTTCGCGTTTGTTGGGGTCCTTGCCCAGGAGCCAGATCAGAACAGGGGCCACAAGGGTGATCCCCAGGGGAACGACAAGTCGGAGACTGGTGACGATTTCAGACATGGATCATCCTTTGAGGGTGGAGATTTTCTGTTCCTCGATGGTTCCGAAACGGCGGTAGATGACGATAATGATGGCCAGGACCAGGGTTGCTTCGGCCGCGGCAAGTCCCATGATGAGCAGGGTTCCCAGCTGGCCGAGCTGGGCCGAGGCCGGGGTCAGCTGGGAGGTGGCCACGATGGACAGCCCCGCACCGTTGAGCATGAGCTCCACACCGATGAGCATGCCGATGAGACGGCGGCGCAGGAGCAGGCCGTACAAACCCAGGGCGAGCATGCCCAGGGCGATGAGCTGGTACATGATGAACAGGTTCATTGTCTTCTCCTGAATCCGAGGAGGATGGCGCCGGCCATGGCCGCGAACAGGACCACGGAGATGAGCTCGAAGGCCAGGCCGTAGGGGCCGAGCAGGGCCCGGCCGAGGTCTTCGACCGCAACGGGTGTGGCGTTGTTGGTGGTGACGAGGGAATACTTGATCACGGTCATGGCCAGAAACGAGGCCGGGACAAACCCGGCCAGAAAGGCCAGGGCCCGCTTCTTCATTGTTGTCTGACTGCGATTCCGGGCCTCACGCGAGGCCCCGGTGATGACGATGGCGAAAAAGATGAGCACGGCCACCGCGCCGACATAGATGAGGATCTGCATCAACCCGATAAACGGAGCGGCCAGCAGGAAGTACAAACCGGCCACGCCGAACAGGGAGATGACCAGGCCGGTGAAGGCCCGGACCAGGCTGGGGATGGTCACGGCCCAGAGGGCTCCGCCCAGACAGAGGATGGTGTAGAATCCAAAGGCGATATAAGCCATCTTATCCATGAATATCACTCCTTGTCGTCGAGGGCTTTGCGGGAACGTTCGATCAGGTCGTACTCGAAATCCTCCCGGGAAAATCCGGCCAGATACACGTCCGTGGAAAACCTGAGGGCCTTGGTCGGACAGTTTTCCACGCATTGTCCGCACAGGCTGCAATAATTGTAATCCAGCTCGAACAGGGACGGATACTTGGCCTTCTTGGGTTTCAGGGGGGTGCCGTCCTCGCCGATTTCCGGGGGGAGAACCGCCTTTTCCACGGTGATGCATCCCGAGGGACAGTTGCGGGCACAGGTACCGCAGGCGATGCATGTGGAAAAATGCGGTGGCGCGTCCGTGGGCACGAATTCGATATGCCCGTGGTAGGTATGGATATTGTCCACGGTCTGCCGTGGATAATGCACGGTTTCGGGCTTGGTCAGCAGGGCCCGCCCCGTGACCCCAAGGCCGATGACCAGGGAATAGAGCCCCTTGATCGCCTGGCGGATGTCTTCGAGAAATGTCATGTCGTGTCGCTTTTCGGGTTGCATTTTTTTCCGTCATTCCGGCCGGGGCCGGAATCTTCATGGTTTGGAGGAATGCCCCTCAAGATCCCGGACCGAATCCGGGATGACGTCGGTTCATGGACAAGCGGAGTGTCCGCTCCACGTCGATCATGTTCAGATCTTGACCAGGACGGCCACGTAAAAAAGATTGATCAAAGACAACGGGATGAGCCACTTCCAGCTCAGGTTGAGGAGCTGGTCGAACCGTACCCGGGGGAAGGTCCAGCGCATCCACATCATGACAAAGATCAGAAAATAGACCTTGGCCGCAAACCACCACCAGCCGTCAACAAGAGGGCCGTGCCAGCCGCCCAGAAACAGGGCCGTGCACACGCTGCTGACAATGACCATGTTCGTGTATTCGGCGAAAAAGAACAGCCCGAATCCCATGCTGGAATACTCGGTGTGGAATCCGGCCGTGAGCTCACTTTCGGCCTCGGGCAGGTCGAAGGGTGCCCTGTTACACTCTGCCAGGGCGCAGATGAAGAATATGACGAATCCTATGGGTTGGAGCATGACGTTCCACTGCCACGGCCAACCTCCCTGCTGGGTGACGATCTCGGAAAAATTGAGCGATCCTGAATACATGACAACGCCAAGGACGGAGATGAGCAGGGGGACTTCGTAGGCCACGGCCTGGGACACGGCCCTGGCGGCTCCAAGCAGGGAGAACTTGTTGTTCGATCCCCATCCGGCCAGGATGGTTGCCAGCACGCTCAGCCCGGTGAAGGCCAGAATGAGAATGACCCCGATCCCGGATTCCATGCCCATGAGTCGCGGGCCAAAGGGGATGGGCAGGAAACAAAGAAACACCGGGGCAAAGGCCAGAACCGGGGCAAGCCAGAAGAGCCGTTTGTCCGCGCCGGCCGGGGCCACGATCTGTTTGCTCATCAGCTTGAGCCCGTCGCACAGGGTCTGGAGCAGACCGTGCGGGCCGACCTCAAAGGGGCCGGGCCGGACCTGGAAATGTCCTGCCAGCTTGCGTTCCAGCCAGACCAGAATCAGGGCGTTCAGGGAGACAAAGGCCAGGATGGCCATGGTGAAGACGAGGAGCCGCAGCAGTTCCGCGGGAAGAGTAGGTATCATCGGTCAATCTCCGGGATGACGAGGTCCAGGCTGCCCAGGATGGAGATGGCGTCGGCCAGCAGGGTCCCCTTGGCGCACTCGGAAAAAAGGCTCAGGTTGGAGAAGGTGGGAGAACGCAGCTTGATCCGGTAGGGCACGGAGGTGCCGTCACTGACCAGAAATACCCCGATCTTGCCCCGGGCTCCTTCCACGGCGAAATAGGTTTCCCCCTTGGGCGGCTTGATCACCTTGGGTACCTTGGCCCGGATCTTTCCCCCGGGGAGCTGGTCCAGGGCCTGGGTGATGATAGCCAGCGACTGACTGATCTCGTCCAGGCGAACATGATAGCGGCCCATGGCATCCAGGGTGTCACGGGTGGGGATGTCGAAATCGAACCGGTCATAGATGGAATAGGGTTCGGCCCTGCGGATGTCATAGGCCACGCCCGAGCCACGTAAAACCGGACCGGTCGCCCCGTATTTTCTGGCCATTCCAACCGGGATCTCCCCGATCTCCTCGCACCGTTTCCTGAGGATGAAGTTGTCCGTGACCAGATCCTTGAACATGGCCAGCCGCTCGGGCATGCGCGCACAAAATGCACGAACCCCCTCGATAAAGGTCTCGTCCAGATCGTGGGCCACGCCGCCAATACGGAACGAGCTGTAGGTGAGTCGGGATCCGGTTATGCGCTGGAGAAGGTCCTGGGCCATCTCACGGTCTTCAAACGCGTACAGAATGGGAGTGAACGCGCCCAGATCCATGACATAGGCCCCCCACCAGAGCAGGTGGGAAATAATCCGGTTCAGCTCGCAGGAGATGACCCGAACATATTCTCCCCGCTCGGGAACCTCGATTTCCATGAGCTGTTCAACAGCCCCCACATAGGCCCAATTCCAGGCCAGGGCATGGAGATAGTCGACACGGCCCATGTTGGGGATGAATTGATTGTAGGTCTTGGACTCGCCCATCTTTTCGTGCATCCGGTGCAGATATCCGAGCACGGGTTCGGAACGGGTGATGTACTCACCGTCCAGTTCCACGAGGATACGGAGCACGCCATGGGTGGAGGGGTGCTGGGGGCCCAGGTTGAGAATCATGGAATTCTCGGTGGGGCCCTGCTGGAAATTCTGGGAGTAGAAGTCTCCGTCCAAATTGAAGGTCATAACGGTCGGCTATTCCTTATCGCCGGAATCATCCGGGTTTGCGGCACAGGGGACCTTGATGCCGATGGTCTGGCATTTGGAAAGGGAATCGAACAGGGATACCCTTTTTTCCGCGTCCTTGATCAGGGGATGGAACCCGAAGTTGTCCGGGAGCAACAGGGGTATCAGATTGGGATGGCCCTCGAAGTGGATCCCGAAAAAATCGTAGCATTCCCGTTCGTGCCAGTCCGCGCCCTGAAAAATATCGCTGATGGATGGCAGAACGGGATCCTCATGGACCGCCAGCGTTCGCAGAGTGACCCGGAAGGGTTTTTCGTACTTGGTGAAATGATAGATGAGCTCGAATCCCTCCTTGCCGTCCAGACCGGTGATGTCCTCGAGGAAGTACCCGGCCTTGTCCAGGGAAGCGGCGGCCTCGCGGAGCCGTTCGTGCTGGAGAAAGAGATTCCAGGTCGTTCCCGTGGCCTCGTTGGCACAGCTCGCAAGGCCGAAGGGTTCTATGTCCTTGAGCCACTCGGCAGGTATCCAGTCTTTCATGGGTTCACTTCCTCGGGCATGGGCCACCAGCGTTTGCCGGTGATTTTTTCCTGCAGTTTGAACACCCCTTCAAGCAATCCTTCGGGACGAGGGGGACAGCCGGGGACATACACGTCGACCGGAATGAACAGGTCCAGTCCCTCGACCACGGAATAATTTTCCTTGAAGGCAAATGGACCGCCGGAGATGGCGCAATTGCCCATGGCAATGACATACTTGGGGGCGGGCATCTGTTCGTAGAGATTGATGATCGCCGGAGCCATTTTTTTGGTGATGGTGCCGGCAACGATCATCAGATCGGCCTGCCTGGGGGACGGACGGAAGACCTCGGCCCCGAACCGGGAGATATCGAACCGGGACATGCCGGCGGACATCATTTCGATGGCACAACAGGCCAAACCGAAGGTCATGGGCCACAGGGACATGGCCCGGCAGACGTTGAATATCTTCTTGGGCAGGGCAAAGGGAATGAGTTCCGGCTCGATTGACGAGGTCAGCGGGCCTATACTTTGATCTTTCGGGGCCATGTAAAGACACCTTTCTTGTAGAAATAGAGGATGGCCGCCCCGAGGACGGACAGGAAGATCAGGATTTCCAGGAAGGGAAACCAGCCAACGGTACGGGGATAGATGACCGCCACGGGAAAGAGATAGAGCACGTCCACATCAAAGGCGAGAAAGATGAGGGCGTAGAAATAGTAGTTGATGTTAAAGCTTCCCCATGCGCTCCCCTGAGGGGGCATGCCGCATTCGTAGGGCATGGCCATGGCCCCGCCCCGGGCCTTGGGCGCGAGGATCGTCGGTACGATGAGCGCCCCCACGGCAAACAGAACGCCGACAAGGAGTAGGACGATCAGGCCCAGATGAAACCAGTTGAAAACCATGTGGTTTGTTCTCCTGTTGTTGGAGGTAGAAGGCAACGTGAGCACTAACCTAGGGAGGAAGGCTGAAAAGGACAGATTTAATCGGCTAAAGGTCTGCTTATCCTGTTGAGTGGAAAAAAGGCAACAGGAATATCAAAAAAACCAAAAGGAACCGCATTTTGATCAATCGTTAATATGGAACCAGCGGATGCGGACCAATGATGGGAAAAAAAGAATTAGTGCACCATGCCGTTTGTTGGCAATAACACCAAATCATGAGGGTGTCATGTGAAAAAAATCACCTAAATTTATCGTATATCTATTGAATTTAGATGGTTATCTGTTTCAGCGGAATGTCGGCGCGGCTGATTGAGGTGGGAGATTGCTTGTTTTTTGGGGGGGGGCAAGGGGGGCGTTGTCTCTTGTGGGGACGGATAAAAAAACCGGTGGAAACTGGGTGTCCGCTAACTCCGGCAATTTTCCACGTTTGTTGATCAGTAATCAGATTAAACGTTAAATTTTAAGATGTTGTGATATTAAAATTTTGACCTGACTAGTTACCATTATGGTTTGGTTGCCAGGGTGTTCCGGAAAAAAGCCACTATCTCCAGATAGAAATCGGCGGGGGTATTTAAGCGGATATTGTTGGCACGGGTGGCTCCGATCATGGTCGAGAAAAGGATGTAGGTAGTCATGTGCGGATCGCATTCCTTGATGGTTCCATCCTCGATCCCTTTGGCCACGGAATCCTTGAGCAATCGGAATGTCCGTTCGCATTCGATGATGATGGCCTTGTTTTCCTTGGGGCCCGATTCGAGGATGAAGGGCGAGCAGCGCAGAAGGGTAGTGAACCATTCCCGGTTGTCTACGGAGTATTTGAGAAAGCATTTTATAAAATTGGTTACAGCACCCAGGCCGTCCGTGGAATAGAACAAACTCTCCTCGAGTTTGTCGTGCAGGTCGCGTAGGATGGTCCGTTCCACCTGTATGAACAGTTTTTCCTTGCTCCCAAAGTGGTGGGCAATGAGCCCCTCGGTCACCCCCGCTTCCTTGGCGACCTTCTTGTAGGTCGTTTCCGCGTACCCCAACCGCCCCAAGAGACGGGCCGCTGCAGCAAAAATGTCGTCTTTGGCTGTCCTTCTCACCGTATCCCCCTGATCATGCGATACCTCGTATGTTCTCAAGCCTGACTATATGGAATGGCTGGGAGGAAGTCACCCCAGATCCCATAAGTTGTGTACCCACTCAAAATTTCGCCTAGAAGATTTAATATCCATAAAGAGCATAAGTGGTCAACAGAGGGTTCTGTGGTATATAAAAGGGTTTTCCCGAATCAAAAAAGGGTGTTGACCGTGTCAGACTTTTTATGTAGGCGCACACTTAAATTTGCTAAGCGATCATTTAGTTGGGTCGATTTGTCGTGAGGAAATCCTAAATCCTCCTCCGGAATGAGACCGGCGGAATTTACAGCAGACGAGGCCCGACGTACGATAACCAGAGGAGGAATGATGGGCACACGTGTATGGAAACGGATGGGACTGACCCTGGTCTGCCTGATGCTGCTCGCAGAGTCGGCATTTGGAGCGGGATTCGGGATTTACGAATGGAGTGCGAGAGGAAACGCCATGGGTGGGGCCCTGATCGGACGGGCGGATGATCCGTCGGCAGTAGCCTACAACCCGGCAGGGATCACGCAGTTGCCTGGGATTCAGGTGCTGGGCGGGTTTACGGTTCTCATGCCGCAGGCGACAATTGATGTATCGATAAGCGACGGTGTTAATGCTGGTAAATCCGATTCAGCAGACACCAAAAGCCTTGGCCTAGATGGCTTCGCTCCTAACGCATTTTTGACTTGGCAGATAAATGATAAATTTTGGTTTGGATTTGGTGCATATTCACGATTCGGACTCGCCTCTGAATATGATTCGGATTGGATCGGCAGATATGCAGAGTATTATGCTGGGGTTAAAACTTATTCAGTAAATCCGACAATTGCCTATAAAATCAATGATCAGTGGTCAGTAGCTGCTGGAATAGAAGCCATGTATATGGAAGTTGAAATTAAAAGGAAGCTCTATTTTGGTTTTATGGGACAAGATGATGGTGACGTCGACATGGCTGGTGATTGCTGGTCTCCCGGTTATAATTTTGCAGTCCATTACAAGCCTGTTAAGTGGTTTTCCGCAGGGCTGACCTACCGCGGAGAGGTTCACCCACATGTTGAAGGTGATGCTGATTTTTCCGATATACCCAACGGAATCGACCTTGTTGACCAAGGTATGGTCGGATATTTGAATTTGCCCGCATCATGGTCTTTGGGGTTGGCTTTCCAGATTAACGAAAAACTAAGCCTTGAATTCGATACCATTTATACCCTCTGGTCCTCTTACAAAGATATTACATTCGAATATGATGAAATGAGCACAGTCACGGAAGAAAAAAAATGGAAGGATGTATGGCGGTTTCAGTTAGGGCTTGAATACGCCTATAACGAATGGTTAGATTTGCGTTGTGGATATGTTTTTGACGAATCACCGATCAACAACGCCCATTACGATTATATGGTCCCAATGACAGATAGGCATATCTTCAGTATTGGAACAGGGATGCATTGGGATAAATTAACTTTAGATCTGTCATATGGATATTTATATTCACCGAATAAAAACGCAGATATTGATGTATCGATAAACAAAACCCTTCAACTTACCCAGCAACATGAATCATCTTTCAAGGATGCTCATTGCCATATGCTAGGCATCAATGTGGGTTACAAATTCTAGTTGCGGGATCGTAAGCAAGAACGAAAAGGCCTTGTTCCAGAATGGAATAGGGCCTTTTCGTTAATAAATTATCTTTGTTCAAGTTTCGTAAAACACGGAATACACAACGCCCTCCCTCCAAACCTCCGTGTCCTCGATTCCATGGTCTTTTCCCCGCACTCCTCACAAACCAGACTTTCCAACCGATGAGCCCTGGATGGTACGCATACTTCGGGCTCGGTGAAAGCGAGCAGTTCTTCCAAAGGCGCACTCATGATCTCCTGAATCCGCCCCTCTCTGGTCAGCTCCCTTCCCCAGAATTCTTCCCGCACAGCCACACGCATTCCCTTCCCGGTAGCCCGGCTGTAAAAGGTGAACGCGGCCTTGCCCCAGTCCCGATGAATCAGGTTTCCCTTGCCAAAGGTGCAGCTCATAAGGAATTGAATGGCATCCACTGCGCACATGTCCGTTTCCGTGACGCAGACGATATCCTCGTCATTGGCGCTGCCGAATTCTTTGAGCCCTACTTCGGCTACCCGAAGGCCCAATGCCAGGCCGGGGCACCAATGTCCGTGAAATGCCTTGGTCGATTCAATCTCTTCCTGCGTCAGGGTACAGCCGGTCATGATACGTGCTCCTGGTTGATGGTTGGAGTAAAACGTGTTTGTTTATGGATACCTTTTCTAAATTCGTATTACTGATTTTGCAATGTTTTTTTCAGAGACGTTCCAACCGGTAACGATGTTGTCACGATCGGGAAGATACAATCAAATATCTTCGAAAGGAAAAAAAGGTCGTGACTACTCAACACAATATGTTGGTATAACCTGTGTCTTTTCCTGGGAACGCCGAGCGTCTGCTCGGCATTGTAAGGAATGCACAGCGGGATACCATGAGGTTGTCCGGGTATCCCATCTGCCCATGTTTCCTGCAGGTCCATAGGCGCATTGCCGAGCAGACGCTCGGCGTTCCCAGGAGGGGCAAAAAATGATCGCGGGTCATCAGTGACTGCATAATCACAAATGGCCGTAACAGAATACCAAATCTCCACCCAAAATCTGAGACATTCAATGAACTATCTAGAACTCAAAGGGATAACCGTCCAACGGGACGGCAAAACCATCCTCCACGGTATCAATTTCGGGGTCCATAAAGGCGATAAAATTCTCATCCAAGGGCCCTCGGGGGGCGGGAAATCCACCCTGCTCAAGGCTATTCTCGGGTTTGCCAAGGGATGCACCGGGGATATCCTCATGGATGGGCATATCGTCGATGCCGCAACCATCAGAGATTTCAGAAACCATTTCGCCTACATCGGGCAGAAGCCGCTGGTTTTCGAGGGTACGGTCAGAGAATATCTCGAGATTCCCTTTACGTTCAAACACAACAGCCTACACAAGCCTGATGAAGAGAAAGGACTGTCGCTTCTGGCATCCCTGGGATTCCCACCGGAAATTCTTTCCAGCGCCTACCACTCCCTGTCCGGCGGGGAACAGCAGCGGATAACCATTGCCCAGGCTCTGCTCCTGGATCGGGACATTTACCTTTTGGACGAAGTCACCTCGAGCCTGGACGAGTCCAATATCTTTCGGGTCATCGACTTGGTTACGGCATCCAGCGAGCAGACAATCATCGCGGTTTCCCACAACAAAGAGTGGCAGCGCCATGCCACCAGGATCCTTACCATGGAACAGGGCCACATACATGAGTCCGGAGGGGTAGCATGAACGCAACCATGGACATCTCCGTCATCCAGCTCGCCTGTTTCTTCTTGTTGCTCATCATCCCAGGCCTTCTGTTCCGCTATCTGGATCTACGCCTGACCAAAGAAATGATCATCGGGTTCACCCGCATGGTCGTCCAGCTCTCCCTGGTCGCCGTCTATCTGGAGTACATCTTCAAATGGGACAGCATGCTGCTGAATCTCCTCTGGATTCTGGTCATGGTCCTGGTGGCCAACGGAGCCATCCTCAAACAGAGCGGTCTTGCATTCCCCAAATTCATCACCGTGACCTACCCCTGCTACGCCGTGCTGGCCATGGTCATCCTGGCAAGTTTTCTCATCGTCCTGGATGCGCATGTCCTTTTTTCCGCCCGGTATCTGATCCCCCTGGCAGGAATGATCTTCGGCAACATCCTCCGGACCAACGTCGTGGCCCTGGACCGGTTCTACTCCCAGCTCATCCGGCGGGAAGACGAGTACATGGCCTACGTATCCATGGGTGCGACCCACAGCGAGGCCATCCGTCCTTTCGTACGCGAGGCATGCAGGGCGGCCTTCGGGCCCCAGCTGGCATCGGTCTCCACCATGGGGCTGGTGGCCCTGCCAGGGATGATGACGGGCCAGATTCTTGGGGGATCATCTCCGGTTGTGGCCATTAAATACCAACTCATGATCATGGTGGCCATCTTTCTCACATCCTCCTTGTCCAGCTTTCTGGCAGTCATGGTCTCAACCCTGAAAAGTTTCGATACGTACGGACGGATCAATCGGGACATGTTTCTGAGGAATTGAGGACACAACGGGATCTCTCCCTTTGCAATATTTTGACGACTGTGGCAGGAGGAAAATGAACAACAAGAGCCAGGAGGCCGCGTCCATGCGCTATTTCATTCTTGGGGGTACCGGATTCATCGGCAGACATCTGGTGACGCAACTCATTGACAAGGGACACGGAGTGATAGCCCTGGTGCGCTCCACCAGGAAACCTCTCCCCGATGCTCTGGACAGCGTCGATATCGTGCAGGGCGACCCTCTCGCTCCGGGTTCGTGGCAGGATCGACTCCGTGACAGCAACGCGGATGTCGTGGTCAACCTCGTCGGCAACCCGATCATCCAGCGTTGGACCCCGGAACTGAAAAAGGTAATCCACGACACGCGCATCCTGTCCACGCGGATGGCCGTCCAGGCCCTCGAGGGCGCAAAGCGCACGGCCTTCTTCTGTGCCAATGCCGTGGGATACTATGATGACCGGGGTGACGAAACGATTGGAGACGACGCCCCGGCGGGGAATGATTTCCTGGCCGGAATCTGCCGGGCCTGGCAGCAGGAAGCCGAGGATGCGCAGACGTCGGGCCATCGGGTGATCATCGGCCGGTTCGCTCCGGTAATAGGCAAGGGAGGCGGATTGCTCGCGCCCATGCTTCCCGTGTTCAAAGCCGGGCTCGGTGGGGTGCTGGGAAACGGCAACCAGTGGATGAGCTGGATCCATGTCCATGACCTATGCCGGGCCATTGTTTTTAGCGTGGAACATGCCTCCATGAGCGGTCCGCTGAACATGACCTCGCCCCAGCCAGTGACCAACAAGCGGTTCACGTCCACACTCGGGAGGGTCCTTCACCGTCCCACCCTGATGCGCGTCCCGGCCTTTGCCCTCAAAATGGCCTATGGTCAGGCGTCTGAAGCCCTCCTGGACAGCCAGCGCTGTGTGCCGACCAGGCTTGGAGGAGCTGGATTCGGGTTCCGTTTCCAGGATATTCGGTCAGCTCTGGAAGATGCCTGCTCATAAAAAGAAACCCAAACGGAATGTTCAATATCGAACGGATACCATGGGCTATTTTTCACATTGTTTGCAATGTGCTCTTCTGGCGGCATGTCTGCTTGCATTGGTACTGCCTGCCAGCGCACAAAATGATCGTGCGCTCCATTTTCGTGGGGACCATGACTATCCCCCCTATGAGTTTGTGGACAAAAACGGGAACCCCACGGGGTTCAACGTGGAGCTCCTCCAAAAAACCTGCGGGGTCATGGGGCTCGACTGCCGTGTCACATTAGGCCCCTGGAACGAGGTCCGTGCCCAGCTGGAAAACGGGACCATCGACGGGATCACGGGGATGTTCTATTCGGGGGAACGGGACCGGAAGGTCGATTTCAGCACCCACCACAGCATCGTTTCCCACTCCATTTTTGTACCCACGGCTTCTTCCATAACCGGTATCGATGACCTCATCGATAAATCTATCGGGGTCCAGCAGGGGGACATCATGCATGACTATCTCCTCCAAAACGGCCTCTCTGCATTCGTTTTCGGGTACGCCGAACAGGAAGAGGTTCTCGAAAGTTTGGTCTCGAACGGAGTGGACTGTGCTCTGATCGCCAGAATTCAGGGGCTCTACGTCATGAAAAAACTGGGGATCGACAATGTCGAACCGGTTGGCCAATCCATCCTTCCCCGTAAATACTGTTTTGCGGTCAGGCAGGGTGATGACGTGTTACGTTCACAGCTCAACGAAGGGCTGAGTATCCTCAAGAAAAACGGGGAATACGCAGCCATCCATGATCATTGGTTTTCTCCATACACCCGGGAGCAAATCCGGAAGAAAGTGTTCACTGTATTGGCATGGATTCTCGTTCCCATCGGTGTAATATTTGTGCTCGGATTTTTATGGACCTATTTTCTCAAACGCCAGGTCCGGGAGAAAACACAAATACTGCATAAAGAACTCAAGGAACGGAAACGGGTTGAAAAGGCCCTTGTGGAAAGCGAGGGCAATTACAGACGGGTTTTCAACAATGCGGCCACCTGCATGATTCTTCTGGACGGCGAGGGACGCGTGGTCATGGCCAACCGTAAATGTTTGCAGTCCTTTGGGTATGAACAGGAAGACATGCTCCTTGGCATGCATCTCACCGCCCTTGTTTCAGATCCGGGACTGGGAGAAATTGTTCGGACATGTTTGGGTGGGGAAGAAGAGCATTTCGAACGGGAATCCAAGATCCGTGCCTTTGGTGGCGAGATAAAGGATGTGGTCATCTCGATTGGCACGATCCCAAACAAGGAACGGCGTATTGTCTCCTTCCTGGATGTTTCGCCCATCAAGGAGGCGGAACGGGAGCGCAAAGGGCTGGAACGGGAGCTCGCCCATGCCAGGAAAATGGAAGCAGTGGGAACGCTGGCTGGTGGTATTGCCCATGACTTCAATAATCTTTTGCAGACGATCTCCGGCAATCTCTACTTTCTCTCCAAGAAAACCGGCAAGGGGTCTGGATTGGAAAGGTACCTCCGGGATACCGAGTACAGCGTGAACCGGGCCAGGGATCTTGTGCGTCATCTGATGACCTTCAGCCGGAAGATGGAACCCCGCATGGAGATCGTCGATGTGCATGGAATCATCCATAGGGGGCTGTCCCTTTTGCAGAGGACTGTGCCCAAAATGGTCGTTCTGGAGACCAAATTCACGGAAGACCGATGTTTGATCAAAGCAGATCCGGGACAGATCGAACAGGTGTTGCTCAACCTTGTCCAGAACGCTGCCGATGCCTTGGTGGGTGATGGTCGGGTAGGTATTGAAACGGAACTGATCCACGTTGAGAAACCACGCCCCATGGCTGGGACCGAACTAGAGCCGGGACATTATGTGTGTATTCGGGTCCGGGACGACGGACATGGCATGTCCTCCGGAGTCGTTGAACATATTTTTGAACCCTTTTTTACCACCAAGGAGGTCGGCAAGGGCACGGGACTCGGGCTTTCCTCGGTATACGGAATAGTCAAGGCCCACCATGGATATGTTGAGTGCAAGAGTCGTGTTGGTCAGGGAACTACCATGAGTATGTATTTCCCTTCCGATTCTCACTTGGAACCGGAGAAAGAGATAGACGAACCGGAGACCATCCCCGATGAAAATACCCTCCCGGCGGGATCCACCATTCTGCTGGTGGACGATGAGGAAATGATCCGGGAGTTGACCCGGGAGTTTCTCGAGGAAAATGGCCATACCGTGTTGACGGCTGCGAGTGGAGAAGAGGCCCTCCAGGTCCATGCGGAGGAGAGGAGCCGGATCGATCTGGTGATCATTGACCTGGGCATGCCCGGGATGGGTGGGGAAGCGTGTATCCGAAAGATGCTCGACAAATACCCGGAGACCCGGATCCTCGTTGCATCTGGATATTCCGCGCATCCCATGTCCAAGGACCCCCCTGCGCATGGAGTGATTGGATTCGTCGGCAAGCCATATAAATTCGATGAGCTTACAACCCTCGTCCGCAAATTGACCGGAAACAAAGACGGGAAGGGTGGTCAAAACGGATGATTTAGGGTACACTATAAATTGATTGCCGCTGGACCTTGGCCGTGTTCAGGACATCGGTGCGGAATTTTTGGGGTCCCACTCTTCCCGGACCGTGAACATTAGACGCAGGTGAAAACGCACAGAATGATATATGTCCAAATAGGCTGGCCGGAGAGTGGACAGAATTTGGATATCATGACTATATTTTTTTTTACCACCCAAAAGAGTGCATAAACCTTCAGGCAATATGGAAGACGACTATGACTATGACCAACAATAACCGACGGGATCAGGGAAAAGAGTCCTGGGACTGGGATGTGGGTGAAAAAAAGATCGTCACCACCACATACTGTTCCACCCAATTTGAATGGATCGAGGAATTCCAGGTCAGTCCTGATGGCGAGAAGATCGCCATGGTGGCCAAGGTCGGCGGGTTTGAATTCAGTGTGTGCGAGAAAGGGGATATCTGGGATCCTCCGTTCGAGAAAATCTGGCAGCTGGGGTACGGTCCGGATGGGAGACTGGTGGCACTCGTGGCCCAGGATGGCGAGTGGACCGTGGCCGTGAACGGACAGACCTGGGACGAGATGTACGGGTTCCTCTGGAAGATCCTTTTTGGCGCCGACGGCAAGACTGTGGCCGTGGCCGCCCAGCGGGACATGCAGTACGGGATGGTCGTCAATGGGAAACCCTGGAAAACCTTTTTTGAAAACGCCAACCAATTCAGCTTGAGCCGAGCGGGTGACAAATCCGCTGCCGTGGTGCAGACCAAATCCTTTGCCCAGGCCGATATCCAGGCCTACCAGGCAGGATGCTACACCGTGGCCGTGGACGGTACCCCCTGGCAACGGGAATTCGTCAACGCCTGGACTCCGGTATTCAGTCCCAGGGGAGACCGAGTGGCCGCACAGGTGCGGACCTCACTCTATGACTACACCGTGGCCGTTGACGGCCAGACCTGGGCCCGAGCCTTCTCCGGGGTATGGGCACCTCTTTTCTCGCCAACCGATACGTCCGTGGTCGCCCCGGTCCGGGAACGGGGTAAATGGGGCATGGCCAGGAACGGTGAAACCATCTGGGAACCCGTGTTCGATCAGTGCTGGCATGCACAGTTCTCCGTGGACGGCAATCACCTCTGGGCCATTGTCGCCTCCAGATACGGCCATTTCACCCTGGCCAGGGATGGTCAGGCATGGAAGACCTGTTTCCCCGTGGTCACGGATCTGATTCTCGCCCCAAATACCGGTCGGGCCGCAGCCCTGGGCAAGGACGACAAGGACCAATGGGCTGTTTTAGTGGACGATGAGGTCTGGCCGGGACGGTATGCCATGGTCTGGCCCGCGGTGTTCAGTCCCGACGGGGAACACCTGGCCGTCAAGGTCGAACGCGGCGGGGCATATACCTTTGTTCTGGACGGCAGGGAGTTGGGCGAATCCTTTGACCAGGCCTGGAACCCGGTGTTCAGTCCTGAAGGAGACAAGGTCATGCTCAGATATATCAAGGACGATGCGTACTTCCGTCGGGTGGCCCGTGTGGAGGATTTCAAGGGATGATCAAGCTGCAATTCGTTGGAGGCAGTCATGAATAGCGTGTATCAATTCGTGGTCGGTCCGCTGGCCTGGGTCGCCTGGACTCTGTTTATCGGCGGCTCGCTAGTCCGTCTGGCCCTCATGTACCGCTCGGTGCGCAAGAAGGATCCGGTGGTCTTCGAGTATATGAGCTTCAAATACGGGATGCGGTCGATCCTCCACTGGATCACCCCCTTCGGCACGGTCAACTGGCGCAAGAACCCGGCCATGACGGTGGCCACCTTCGGGTTCCACATTCTGCTCTTCGTGGTCCCCATCTTTCTACTGGGGCATGTAGTCCTGTGGGACCAGTTCTTCGGGATATCTTTTCCGGCCCTGCCCGAATGGCTGGCCGACATCCTGGCCATGGGCGTGGTTCTCGCCTGCGTGTTCTTTGCGGCCAGAAGGATCATGCTCCCCGAGGTCAGCTTCGTGACCCGCCCCATGGACTGGGTGGTTTTGGGAATCGTTGTCCTGCCCTTTGTCACCGGCATTCTGGCCTATCACCAGATTTTCAACTACGAACTCATGCTCATCCTGCACATTGTGGCGGGAGAGATCATGCTCGCGGCCATTCCCTTCACCCGCCTCAGTCACATGCTCTTCGGAGCCGTTTCCAGGGCCTACATGGGCTCTGAATTCGGAGCCGTCAGGCACGCGAAGGATTGGTAACGGGCAAGTTCGAAAAGCTACGCAATATCGTAACTATTCAACTGCATTTTCCAGGAATGAAAATTTTGAATTTTAGAAATTTTAGAGATTTTAGAAATTGCAGGCGGGAACTATGCATATTTTGAACTTTTTAACTTCTCCAATTTGTTGGATCTGGTAGTCAATACTCCGAATTGGCGTTAAATTTCAAAATAATACAAAAATGTTGACCTGAATAGTTGCGTAAGAAGGAGAATCCATGAAGAAATCCATCGGACATATATCAAAACGCAAGATCGACGACGTCGGTCTCCAGACCGGGGTGGACCGGCTGACCCCGGAACGGATCGAGGACGTGGTGACCCGGGTCCTGCAAGGAGAGACCGGGGCCAGGCTCCAGGCCTATAGCGAGATGTGCGTGCGCTGCGGACTGTGCAGCGAGGCCTGCCATTTCTACCACTCCCACGACAAGGACCCGAGCTATTCCCCCGTGGGCAAGGTCAGCCAGACCATCTGGCCCCTGCTGGAGAAAAAGGGACGGGTCAGTCCGGAATTCATCTATCAGATGGCCCAGCTGGCATATACGGAATGCAATCTGTGCAAACGGTGCGTCCAGTACTGCCCGTTCGGTATCGATACGGCGTACATGATGCAGATCGCGCGCAGAATCTGCCACAAACTCGGGGTCACCCCGCAGTATCTCCAGGACACGGCCCAGAGCCATGCCGCGACCATGAACCAGATGTGGGTCAAGGACGACGAATGGATCGACAGCCTGCAGTGGCAGGAGGAAGAGGCCAGGGACGAGATCCCGGAGCTGCGTATCCCCCTGGACAAGGACGGTGCGGACATCTTCTATTCCGTGATCGGCCCTGAACCCAAATTCCGGACCCAGCTCATCTATCAGGCCGCCGTGCTTATGCACGCCACGGGGCAGGACTGGACCATGCCGTCCATGCCCGGCTGGGACAACAGCGACATGGCCATGTACTCCGGGGACTATGAGATCATGGGGAGGCTCAAACAGAAACATTTCGAGTCGGCCATGGATCTTCGGTGCAAGCGCATCGTTATGGGCGAGTGCGGACACGCCTTCAGGTCGGTTTACGACATGGGTAACAGGTGGCTTGGGTGGCGGTCCCATCCCGTCCGGGTGATGCATGCCATAGAGTTCTACTGGGAACTCATGGAAGCGGGCAAACTCAAGGTGGCAAAAACCTTTGATCAGCTAGTGACCCTGCACGACCCCTGCAACATCGTCCGCGGGCGCGGGTTGCACGAAAAGGCCAGGGAAGTGGTCCGGGCATTCTGTCCCAATTTTGTGGAGATGACCCCCAACCGGGAACACAACTATTGCTGTTCTGCCGGCGGCGGGGTGATCAATTGCGGTCCGCCGTTCAAGAACACTCGGGTCCAGGGAAACAGTATCAAGGCGGAACAGCTGAGAGACACCGGAGCTCCGGTGTGTATCGCCCCGTGCCACAACTGCCATGGCGGACTCGAGGACATCATCCACGCCAATAAACTGGATATGAAGCTCATGTTCCTCATCGATATCATCTACGAATGTATGGAAAAATAGGAAACGCATATGGGAACGATACACAAATTCAAGAGGATATGTGGTAATTTCTGGATCCCGGCAGTTCTGGTCCTGGTAGTGGGCCTGTTCGTCGTTCCGAGCGTGTCCACGGCCCAGGAAGATATGGTCCTGATACGTTCGGACGATTTTGAAAAACACCAGCGTCCGGCGGTGTTTTTCGCCCACGACATGCACAACGAAAAGGCGGAGATCGAGGACTGTTCCGTCTGTCATCATGTCTACGAGGACGGAGAGCTGCTGGAAGGGGAAACCTCAGAGGACGATCCCTGCTCCTCGTGCCATCCCGCCCGACCCGACAGCGGGGAACTCGGCCTCATGCGCGCCTTCCACAAACGGTGCATCACCTGTCACGACGAGACCGGCAGGGGACCCATGACCTGCGGCGCATGCCACGTGAAGGAGTGACCCGGACAATCCGTAGGGACAATCCAGGGATTGTCCGTCTGACCGGGCCCCGGGAGGCAAGGAAAAACAACCATCCCTGCATCTGTCCCGATATTTTTCTGACGATGCAATAAGGAGAAACATCCATGTTCTTCAAAAAAATCCTGCTGGCTATCACCCCCTCTCCCGAAAGCGATTACGCTGCCCAGGAGGCCATTGCCCTGGCCCGGGAAAATGGGGCCAAGCTGTATGTCTTCCATGCCTGCGGTGTGGAATATGGCTGGGGCCAGGTCCGTCATCTTGTGCCCTGCGGCGAAGTGGAAAAGATGAGGGACCATCTCGAGGAGTACTACCGTAAAATGACGGATGAACTTGCTGATGTTGCCTATGAGGTCACGGCCGGCCTCCCCCATACGGAAATCCTGCGCTTCGCCCGGAAGAAAAAAATCGATCTCATCGTCATGGGTCCCCACGCCTCCAAGGAGGTCGAGTGCCGTTCGTCCATCTGGGGCGCGGCCGGGAGCTGTCTGGAAAAGGTCAGCCAGAGGGCCCGTTGCCCGGTGATGATCGTCACCCGTCCCCGGCCGCAAAGAGAACCGCGCCCCTTGCAGATTGTGGTCGCAACGGATTTTTCCCGGCCGGCGAGCCAAGCCCTGCAATTCGCCCAGCGCATGGCCCGGACCTCCAATGCCGGACTCCATGTCTTCCATGCCGTGGATGTCAAGGGCGGCTACCAGGGGATGCGCGAGGACCAGGAGGCCATTGAGCAGGAATGCCGGGAGGCGGTCGGACGCATTGAACACGAGTGCGAAAACCGGGTGGAAGGACTGGAGTCATTCTCGACCGGGGCATGGGAAGGTGCCCCGTACCAGGAGATCATCAAATGCGCCCGGTGGAGGAACGCCGACCTCATCGTCATGGCCCACCATTCCAAGGACACCAAGGACGAGGCCTTTATGGGCTCCACTGTTGTGCGGGTGGCCCTGCGCGCCCATTGTCCGGTTATGTCTGTAAACTATCAGGCCATTGCCGGCAGCTTACGGGAGGAGGGAGAAGACTGAAACCAGGAATCCCATAGCGAAATGTAGTATTGAGAATACCCCCGACAGCATCCAGGTACACGAACGCTGTCGGGGGTATTCTTTTGGATAATTGTTCAAAACAGATCGTAACTATTCAGCACGATAACTCGGCATGGGGCTGTGGCGTTTCCGGAAGGGACAAAACAGGATCTGGCTATTGGTGGCTGGATACGTACTGGTTTTCCGTCTCCCGGGGCTCGACAAAACGGGCGATTCGGGGGGTGCCCCTCTGCGAATCTATCCGGAATGATTGCTTGTATGGCTATTTGTGCCGGGAAGTGCTGTTTTAGTACCCATCCAGCGATCCACACACGCAGCTATGCGGTTGATGAGATCGGCGTAGAGGCAGAGATACAGCAGCAGGGTGAGCAGCCAGAGCATGCCCAGGTTGAACCAGAGTGTCGGGATCAGGATCGTCCCCAGACGCTTGTTCGCCGTTGCGAAATGGGCCCTGCCTAGCGAAGAACTCGGGGGCTTGCAGATGGGGCTGCTCAGTTGCACCACATGCCCGCCCTGGACCCGCAGGGAGGT